>URLF01000040.1 GCA_900548705.1 uncultured Porphyromonadaceae bacterium
TAGCCGTAACCGTTGGGGTCTTCGAGGGTCAGGCCGTTGTAGATGGCGTGGGCCGTGCGGTCATAGAAACCCTGGTCTGAACCGTCGCGGAAATCCCATCCGAGATAGGGGTTGATTACCCACACATCGTCGCCCGAACCACCGGCACCGTTGCCGAATATGGTGGGCTCCATGCCCTCAGGCACGAATCCGAGGGGGAGGGTCAGCTGGGTGGCCATGTTGGAGAGGTAGATAGAGCCGCCGTTGGCCGAGTATTCGCGCAGGGCGGCGATGGTTGACTCCGATGAGATGTCGGCGGGGAGGTTCTGCCATCCGAAGGGAAGACCCTCGCGGTCGATTTCAATCCAGATTACCGAGTAGATATCAGGGTCGAGCGATGAAATCTGGGAAGCCTGGATGAACTCGGCGTTCTCCTGGGCGGCGAACCATGTGGCGGCGGCGCGTTCGTCATCGTCGGGGAGGTCGGCAATCGTGGGGGCTGTCATCAGATAAGCCATCTTGGAGGCCACATAGGGGACAGTGGTGATGACCGACACACCCTCGGAGACATATTTGTTGTCATACTCCACCTTTACGGTGTAGACAAGCTGGCGGTCCATAGGCTGTCCCTTGAGGGTGCAGGTGGTGGCGTCGGCGGGAAGGATGGTCGGGGCTCCGTTGTCACAGCTCACGCGCACCCCGGTGATGCCGGCCTGTGAGGGGAGCTGCCAGGTGAGGGTCACGGTGCGTCCGGCTACTGATGCCTGGAGACCGGAGGCGGCGGCCACCGCCGGAACCTCGGGATAACCCTTCGGCTCGTAGTCTGAGCAGGAGCTGAGCAGGCCGCAGACAGTCACGGTCAGGAGGGCCAGCAGGTATGATGAAATCTTCTTCATTGTATCGTTCTTTTTAAGGTTACTTGTAAAGGTCTCCGGCGTTGTCGACCTGGTTGACGGGAATCGGGAGGTAAACCTCATCCTCGGTCAGGTTGGCACCCTGATAGTAGGAGTGGATTTTCACCTCGGAGGCATAGTATTCGTTCATTGTCTGGACGACATTGCCCCAGCGCACGAGGTCGAACCAGCGGTGACCCTCCATGGCAAGCTCGATGCGGCGTTCCATGCGGACGGCGCGGCGGGCGTAATCCTGGTTCCATCCGGAGGCGGGATATTCCTTCACCAGGTAGTTGGCGAGGTTGGGGTTGCAGTCGACGGGGGTGTAGGAAGGATCGACCGAACGGGCGGCCTTCTTGCGGATTTCATTGATAAGTTCGCGGGCCTCGGTGAGGTTCTTGTTCTGCTCGATAAGGGCCTCGGCCTTCATCAGCATTACGTCGGCGTAGCGGATAAGGCTCCAGTTGAGCGAGGATGCTCCCCAGGGCACGATACCGGGTGTGCAGTAGGGTGATTCAGGGGCGGTGTAGGGCTTCTTGCCTGAGTACTGGCCGTAAAGCTCGAGGTTGCGACACCACTTCTCGTTATACATATGTCCGCGCCAGGGCATACCGATACGTCCGAGGGTGAAGTCGAGACGGGGGTCGACGTTGCCGGGATAGTCGGGGCCGTCGATGTTGTCGTTGTTGAATGAGCCGTCGAGATAGGGAAGGCCGTTCTCGTCGGTACGGAAGGCGTTCACAAGGTTCTGCGAGGCGAGATAGAAGTCGTCGCCGTTGCCGTAGAGGTTCCCTTCCGACCATGTGCAGTTCAGGCAGTTATTGAAGTTGAACTGGTCGGGGGAGTTGGCCGAGGAGAACTGGATGGCCATCACCGACTCATACATGTTGTTGTACTCAGGCTTCGACATGTCGAGGAAGTTGGGATAAAGCTCATACTGCCCGGAGGCGATGACATATCCGGCGAACTCCTCTACTTCGGCCCATGATGAGGTGAAAAGGCTGACGCGGGCATGGATGGCGGCGGCCACATAGCGGTTGAAACGTCCCACCTGCTCCTGCTTCTCGGGAAGCGCGTTGTAGGCGGCGCGGAGGTCGGCCTTGATGAACCCGGCAATCTGGTCGCGGGTGTACTCGTCGGCGCGGCAGCTCGAAGGATCCACCACAGTCTCGTCGAAGTAGGGGAACTTCTGGAAGATGCGGAGCATGTCGAAGTAATAGTATGCGCGGAGGGTCTTCATCTCGGCCACGAAGGAAGCGCGGTTCTCGTCGGAGATGGCCGAGGAGTTGAGGATTGCGCGGATGGCGGTGTTGCAGCGCGAGATGGAGTAATAGTTGTTGCGCCATTTGAAGTTGGCGATGTCATTGTCGCTCTGGACGTTGCCGACTTCGAGCTGGTGCATGTAGCCCTCCATCGTCACACCGTCACCCCCTTTGAGGGCGTCGTCGGAACGGACATCGAAGACCCAGTTGTTGATCGGGCCGGCGAAAGACTCGTTGTTGCCGAAATAGTGGCAGAGAAGTGTGGCGTATGCCGAAGTCATGAGGTCCACAGCCTCCTCGTCACCCACCTGTTCGTCGGTGAAAGAGCCCTGGGGCTTGGTGTCGAGCAGGTCGTCGCAGGAAACCGAGGCGAAAGCCATCGAGGCCATGGCGGTGGCTGCGAGGGTGTTCTTTATGATGTTTCTTAAGTTTTTCATTTCTGGGTGGTTTCTGGATTAGAACTGAAGGTTGAGTCCGATGGTGAATGTGCGCGGACGGGGATATGCTCCGTTGTCGATGCGCGCGCCATATTCGCCGGGGAGGATTTCAGGGTCGAGACCCTTGTACTTGGTGATTGTGAAGACATTCTCCACCTGGCCGTAGACATCGAGGTTGGTGGCGCCGATTTTCCTGATGAGGTTCTTGGGCAGGGAGTAGGAGAGCTTCAGGTATTTCATCTTCATGTAAGAGCCGTTTTCGACATAGTAGGTTGAGAAGCGGGCCTCGTTGTTGTCGTCGGTGAGCGACAGGGCCGGGATGTCGGTGTCGGTGTTGGTGGGGGTCCATGCGTTGAGGATGTCAACGCCACGGTTGGTGGCCAGGTTGCCGTAGTTCATCGACAGGAGCTGACGCTTCATGTGGTTCTGGATGTCGAACCCGAAATCACCGGCGAAGAACATGTCGAGGGTGAACGCCTTGTATTTGAACGCCAGGTTGAGACCGAGCGACAGGTCGGGATTGGGGTCGCCGATGATGCAGCGGTCATTGTCGTCAATCACACCGTCACCGTTGAGGTCGCGGTAAATCAGTCGGCCGGGAGCGGCACCGGTCTGGGTGGCGTGGTTGGCCACCTCGACATCATTCTGGAAGATGCCGTCGCAGACATAGCCGTAGTAGACACCCATGGGTTCGCCGGGAATCAGTCGCTGGTCGCCACCGATGAATTTCTGGCGGGAGTTGAGGGTCACGAGCTCATTCTTGTACTGCGAGATGTTCAGTGAGCCGTTCCAGGAGAAATCGCCATACTGGGGAGAGTTGTAGGCCACGGTGACTTCCCAACCGTTGTTCTTCATGTCGCCGGTGTTGAGCCATACGGCGGCGTTTTCTCCGGCCACGTCGAGGGCGGGCGGGATGGTCAGCATGTCCTTGGTCTTCTTGATGTAGTAGTCGGCGCTGACGTTGATTGCCCCGTTGAGGAGCTGGAAGTCAAGACCGATGTTGTTCTGGGTGGTGGTCTCCCACTTCAGGTCGGGGTTGCCGGTCGATGCCAGGGTGATACCCGAGGTTGTCGAGGAGTTGGTGCCGTTGATGTCATACGCTCCGTTGCCGGTGTTGAAGATGTAGGTGGAGTAAGCCGGGTAGAGCGATGGGATGTTGGCGTTACCGTTCTGACCCCATGAGTAACGGATCTTGAGGTCGGTCAGGATTTCGTTGTGGGGGAAGAACTCTTCCTGAGTGGGACGCCAGGCGAGGGAGAATGCGGGGAACACACCTGCGCGGTTGTCCTTGGCGAAACGCGAGTTGGAGTCGCGGCGGATGGTGAATGAGGCCAGGTAGCGGTCGGCATAGTTGTAGTCGACCTTGCCGAAGAGGGAGAAGACGCTCCACTGGGTCTTGCCTCCGCCTGCCTTCTGCACACCGGTTCCTGCGCCGACCTGCATGAAGTCCTTGTCCTCGAATGCGAAATTCTCGCGTGAGCCGCTGAGGTCTTTGAAGGTGTAGCCGATAGCCTCCGTACCGAAGAGGACATTGAGGTGGTGCACACCGTTGAAGGTCTTGTTGTAGTTTGCGGTGTTGGTCCATGTCCAGGTGTCACCCTGCCCGTAGACACTGCCGACATTGTTGACATCACCGGGGTTGACGGTGCGGCCGAGAGTCACGTTGAAATACTGGCTGTGTTCGATACCGATGTTAGACTTGAGGGTCAGACCCTCGACGGGCTTCACCTCCAGGTATGCGTTGCCGAGGATTCTCCATGAGGAGAGGTCATTGTCGGCGGCGTTGGCGATGAGCTGGCAGGGGTTGGCGAGGTCGGAGGCGATAAGGCCCAGGGGACGGGTCCATTCGCCGTTGAGACCCTTGACGGGGAGGGCGGGATGCTGGCTCATGGCGGTGAAGGGGATACCACGGTCACCGGCGACATCCATACCACGGTTTGTCCAGCGGGCCACCATCAGGTTCTCACCGACAGAAATGTATTTGTTGAAATCGTAGCGGGAGTTGATACGGGCCGAGTAACGCTCGTAGAATGTGTCCTTGATGTTACCGTTCTGGTTGATGTAGTTGAGCGAGAGCATCACCGAACCCTTCTCGGTGTTGTTTGAAATCGAAGCTGTCAGGTTGTTGGTCCAGGCTGTCTGGTAGACCTCGTCCTGCCAGTCGGTGTTGGTGGTGGGGAAATTGGGGTTGCCGTCAACGTAGGGCTGGAGAACAGGCACGTCACCGTTGCCGTAGAGGGAATGTGAGGGCTTGATGTTGGAGTTGCGGGAAGCTGCCCAGTAAGCGACACCCCACTGGTTGGCATCGAGCATCTTGTGACGCTTGGCGATGGTCTGCGCGGAAGCCGCGTAGTTGATGTTGATGGTCATACGGTCACCTTTCCCCTGCTTGGTGGTGATGATTACCACACCGTTGGCAGCGCGGCTACCATAGATTGAGGCTGAGGCGGCATCCTTGAGCACCTGCATGGTCTCGATGTCGGAGGGGTTGATGCAGTTGATATTGTCGGTCGGCACTCCGTCGATGATGTAGAGAGGATCGTTTGAGGAGTTGGCGGTGGACATACCGCGCACACGGATAGAGCCTGTTCCGCCGGGGGCCGCGTCGGGCACGACATTCACGCCGGGGAGCTTGCCGGCCATCGAGTTCATGATGTTGCCGGAGTTTTCGCTCAGCGGCTCCTTCATGTTCATCACGGCCACGGCTCCGGTGAGGTCAGCCTTGCGCTGGGTGGTGTAGCCGACAACGACGATTTCGTCGAGGGCGGCGGCGTTGTCTTTGAGGGTGATTGTCATCGAAGGCTCGGCCTTGACAGTCTTGGGTTCATAGCCGATGTATGACACCTGGAGGTCTGAGCCTTGTGGCACACTCATCGTGAAGTTGCCGTCGATGTCGGTTGAAGTTCCGGCATTTGTTGCCAGCGAGCGGACAGTAGCGCCGATAAGCGGCTCATTGTCCGATCCCGAAAGCACCGTACCGCTGACGGTAATCTCTTGTGCTTGCGCGCCGATGACCGCGAGAAGCAGGAAGAGCGCATACAGGATTGTTTTTTTCATGTTAAGTTAGATTGGGTTGGTTGAATTTTTTCCTGCTGCAAAGGTAATATAAGGGGGTATGGAGGGGATATTACAAAAATTGCAACGGCTGTCAAAAATTGCGCAAAGCCGAAAAAATCCAACGAAATGCAGAAAAATTACAAAAGGAGATGAGAGCGGAGGAGAGATTTTGTCAGAGAGCGAGGTTGTCGCGCAGCTCGGAAGGGGTCTGGCCGAAGGCTGTGCGGTAACATTTGGTGAAGTAGGCCGGTGAGGAGAAGCCCACCTCGTAGGCGATTTCGCTGACCGAGCGGGTGGTGGTGGTCAGCAGGTGGCGTGCCTGTTTCAGGCGCAGCTGCCGCATCAGCTCCACGGGGGTGTAGTTGGTCAGCGCCTTTATTTTGCGGTAGAATTGGGAATGCCCCAGACCCATCTTCGAGGCGAGCTGCTCGATGTTGAGGTTGGGATTGGAAATCTCCTCCTGGAAAATCTGCAGGAAACGGGCGTAGAACTCATTATCGGGGTCGGCGTTACCGACCTTGGGAAGGACCGGGGTGCGCTGGGATTCCGCCATCTCTGCCGGGGCGTGGAGTTGAGCCGTGTCGGGAGAAGCCCCATCCATACCCGGGACTTTCCCCTGCCAGAGGTCTTTGATGCGTTTGCGGTTCTGGAGCAGACTGCGGCAGCGGGCTTTCAGCACCTCCCCGCTGAACGGTTTGGCGATATATCCGTCAGCCCCGCTCTCATATCCTTCGACCCTCTGCTCGTCGAGGGAGCAGGCGGTCAGCATCACCACAGGGATATGTGAGGTGGAGACCTCCTCCTTTATCCTCCGGCAACATTCCAGACCATCCATCACCGGCATCATTATGTCGCAGATGATGATGTCGGGGACAAGCCGGGCGGCTTTCGCGAGACCTTCGCGGCCATCGGCGGCCTGATGGATTTCATACTCCTCCCCGAGTATCTCGCTGACGAGGTTGCGGATGTCGGGATTGTCGTCGATGACCAGCAGCCTGGGTTTATCTTCCCCGCTGGATGCGGCATCCGGGGGGAGTGGGGAGAGGTCAGACTCTATGAAAGAGTCAGTGGTGGCCAGCTCTATGTTGATATCCTCCTGGGAAATAAGGCGGGAGGGGACTTCCGACACCTCGGAGACATGGGTGACGGGAATCACGACGGTGAACACCGAGCCTTTTCCCACGACGCTCTCAGCTGTTATGGTGCCTTTGTGAAGCTCCACGAACGCCTTGACCAGCGACAGGCCGATGCCTGAGCCGTGGGGCCTGACCTGATCGACCATGAAGAAGCGGTCGAAGATGTTTCCGAGGTCGTCGTGAGGGATTCCAATCCCGGTGTCGACAACCCGGAGAGTGAGGTTCTTGTCATCAAAGGTGTATGAGACGCGAATCGAGCCGTTGTCGGGAGTGTACTTGATTGCGTTGGAAATCAGGTTGAAGAATATCCGCTCCATCTTCTCGGAGTCTATGGCGAGGTGGATGTCGCCGCGCTCCGGGGCATCGAGGGTGAGCTTTATGTCGCGTCTGCGGGCGACTTCGGCGAAAGAGTCGAGCCATTCGGCCGCAGCTTCCTTGAAATCGACCTCGGTGAGGTTTAGCGACAGTTTACCGTTCTCGAATTTCCGGAAATCGAGTATCTGGTTGATGAGCCGGGCGAGAATCTTGGTGTTCTTGTCAGCGAGTCTAAGCAGGTTTTTCTGACGGGGAGTCAGGTTGGAGGCCTCTGACAGCTGGGCGAGAGGTTCGGCGATGAGGGTCAGAGGTGTGCGGAGGTCATGGGAGACATTGGTGTAGAAGGCCAGTTTGGATTGTATTGCCTCCTGGAGCTGGATGTTCAGCTCCTTCTGGGTCTCGGCGAGACGTTTCTGTTCGCGGCTTTGCTCCTCAAGGAGACGGTTCTGCTCCATAAGTGCCTGCTGATGGCGTTTGCGTTGCCAGAAAGCCCTCAGCAGCAGGAAGAGGGAGAAGAACACCAGCACGAGGATTACCATCGAGGCGTAGAAGAGTGAGGTCTGGGCCGAATGTTTCGACCAGTAATCGTCAATCCGGTTTTTCAGCTCCTTCATCTTGGCAGTCTCCTGGAGCAGAGACTGGTTCTGGAGAAGGAGGATGTCGGCATTGGAGAGGTCTACCGCAGATGAGACCGGCAACACGGTCTCCTTCTCGTAGGGTTCACCTTTAAGTATCGCCAGGGCGGTCTTCACAAGCCGATGTCCCTCGGTGGGATAGAGGAATGTCGCGTCTATCACACTGTCGGCCACAGCCTTTATGCCGATTTCGGGGGCAGCGTCAATACCGATTATCCTGATGTCGCGCAACCCTTTGCGCCGGGCCACGTTGGACGCTCCGATTGCCATACGGTCGTTGTGGGCGAAAATGAGGTCGATGTCTGGATAGAGTGTCAGCAGGGAGTCGGCGACGCGCTCAGCGTCAGACTGGTTCCAGTCGGCATATCCGGTGGCGACGATTACCCCTCCGCCATCGGTGAATTCCCGGGTGAAACCGGTATGGCGTCCTGCGGCGGGGGTGGAGCCACGCAATCCGTAAAGCTCGATGGCGCGGGGAGAGGGGGTGCGCGGGGCAAGCAGATGGAGTGCGTACCTGCCGGCGGCGCTCCCGATTCCCTCATTGTCGGTTCCTATATGGGCGGTGTACTCTGTTCCGTCCACGTCGCGGTCGAAGACGATGACAGGAATCCCCTTGTGGTAAACCTCCGAGATGACCGGGGTTATGGCTCCCGCCTCGTTGGGGGCGGCGATGATGATGTCGAAACCGTTGTCGGCGAAATATTTAATGTCGGCAATCTGGGTGGCGTTGTCATCGTTGGCCGACCGGATTTCGACGGTCGCGTCTTCGTGAAGCATTATCTCACGCAACACTTCGTCGTTCATCTTGGCACGCCAGTCATCCTCGCTGCATTGGGATATACCTATGCGGTAAGTCTTCTGCCTGCGGCAACCCGAGGGCACCACAGCCAGCAACAGGAATATTAGAGTGATAATCAGGTTTGTTCTTTTCATCTGTGGTATTTCACGGCGGTCACGTCTCGCGCCGTCATCCGTTTTTAAGGTAAGAATCTCGACAAAGTTAACGAAACTTCCATTAAAAAGAACGCATCCTATGGCAAATTTTCGGCATTGCGGAATATTTCATATCTTTTGCAGAGTTTTTAATAGGCCACCCTCCGGATTATATATTAGCTTTGCATCAGCGATACAAAATCCCGTGAAAATCCAATATCAATGAAAAGAAACATCTTGAAAATATTCTCTCTCGCTTGCGTCGCCACCCTCTCGACGGCTACCGCAGATGCGGCCACGGATTCCGGCGTGAAGGTGGAGCATCTGGGGGTCAACAATACCCTGGTGCGTGTCGACGGCGACGCGCGTTACCTGTTGATGCCTGTCCAGGAGTCTAACGACGACGCTAAGATAAATGTGATTGTCGACGGCAAGCTCGACCGCACGATATATGTCAGACTCGCAAAATCGAAGGTCGATTACCAGGTGCCGTTCGATCTTAGCGGCTACAAGGGCCACAAAGTGGTGTTGAGCGTTGTCACCTCCCAAGACCGCGGTTCGGTGCGCGAGGCAAGCGACGACGCATGCTGGAGCAACTTCACCTTGAGTGACACATTCGACACCGCCAACCGCGAGAAATACCGTCCGGCCTTCCATCATACTCCCCTCTACGGATGGATGAACGACCCAAACGGCATGGTCTACAAGGATGGTGTCTGGCACCTATATTATCAGGCCAACCCTTACGGGTCGAAATGGCAGAACATGACCTGGGGGCATTCCTCCTCGAAAGACCTGGTCAAATGGGAACATCATCCGGTGGCGATAGAGCCTGACGGACTTGGCACCATCTTCTCCGGAAGCTCGGTGCTTGACCCCCGCAACACAGCCGGTTTCGGCCCCGATGCCATCGTCAGCCTTTACACCTCAGCCGCTGAAAGCCAGATACAGAGTCTCGCCCACAGCGTTGACGGCGGTATGACTTTCGAGAAATATCCCGGCAACCCGGTAATCACTCTTGACAGCGAGGCCCGCGACCCCAACATATTCTGGTATGAGCCTACCGGGGAGTGGATTCTGACGCTCGCCCATGCCCTCGACAGGGAGATGCTGATTTACGCCTCACCTGACCTCAAGAACTGGACTTTGCGGAGCGCCTTCGGCAAGGGGCTTGGCGCACAGGAGGGGGTATGGGAGTGTCCCGACCTCTTCGAACTGCCTGTGGACGGGACAGACCGGAAGAAGTGGGTGCTTATCTGCAACCTGAATCCCGGCGGCCCATTCGGAGGAAGTGCCACACAATATTTCACCGGCGACTTCGACGGGACGACCTTCACCCCCGACCGCGACGCGGAGGGGAAAGTGCCGACCAAGTGGATGGACTTCGGCAAAGACCATTACGCGACAGTGTCGTTCAGCGACGCGCCTGACAGCCGCCGCACGGTGATAGGATGGATGAGCAACTGGCAGTATGCTGCCGAGGTGCCGACCCGCCAGTTCCGCAGCGCCAACACATTGCCCCGCGACCTGCGTCTCTTCACCGGCGCGGACGGACAGCTCTATCTCGCATCCGCCCCTTCGCCTGAACTGGATGCTCTCCGTGCGGCCCAGGTGAAGAAAGCCGGTAAGACATCCCTTTCGGCCAATCCACGCAAATATTCCCTCCCGTCGGAGAATGACGGTATCTGCGAGATACTGCTCGGACTGGTTTCCCGCCACGGGGCACCGGTGACGATGACCCTCTCAAACGCCAAGGGTGAGAAGACCGTGATGGTGTATGAACCGAAACAGCGCACCTTGTCGTTTGACCGCCGCGAGAGCGGAATCGTGGATTTCAGCATCGATTTCCCAGCCGTCACCACCGCCCCGGTGCTTGGGTCGGATGACAAGCTCTCGCTGAGGATATTTGTCGACCGCTCCTCGGTGGAGGTGTTCGGAAATGACGGCGAACTGGTCATGACCAACCTCGTTTTCCCGACCGAACCTTACACGACCCTCTCGGTGACAGCTGCCGGGAAAGCCGAGATGACATCCCTCTCGATATGGTCGCTCAATCCCGCAAAATAAACTGACAATACCGGAAAAACTTATAATCCAATGGATTCCATACAACCCATGACAACAACACGCAAAACATCGTTGATGCAGTTCATCCCTGTGATGCTCTGTTTCTTCGCGATGGGCTTCGTCGACCTGGTCGGCACCGCCTCCAATTATGTTCAGAAAGACCTCGGGCTGACCGACTCACAGGCCAACCTGTTCCCCTCGCTGGTTTTCTTCTGGTTCCTGATTTTCTCAGTGCCTACCGGAATGCTGATGAACCGTATCGGCCGCAAGAAGACCGTCCTGATTTCGCTCATAGTCACCGCCGTGTCGCTGGTGCTTCCCCTGACAGGTGACGGCTACTTCACAATGCTGGCGGCTTTCTCGCTGCTCGGTATCGGCAACGCCATAATGCAGACCTCGCTCAATCCCTTGGTGTCGAACCTGATAAGCAATGACAAGCTTGCGTCTACCCTGACTTTCGGCCAGTTTGTGAAGGCTATCGCCTCTTTCCTGGCCCCGATACTCGCCGCATGGGGCGCGACCACCTATTTCCCCACTTTCGGACTGGGTTGGAGGGCGATGTTCGTGATATTCGCCATCGTCAGCTTCCTGTCGGTGTCCGCGCTTGCCGCCACCCCCATCGAGGAGGAGCGTCCCGACAAGGCTTCCGGTGTCAAGGAATGCCTCAGGCTGCTTGGCCGCCCGTTCATCCTCCTCTGCTTCATCGGCATAATGTGCCATGTCGGAATTGATGTCGGCACCAACACCACCGCCCCGAAAATTATCATGGAGCGTCTGGCTCTCCCGCTTGAGGATGCCAGCTTCGCCACCGGTTTGTACTTCATCTTCCGCACCGCCGGTTGTTTCCTCGGCGCGTTCCTGCTGAGAGTGATGTCCCCCAAGGTTTTCTTCGGGATAAGTGTGGTGATGATGCTTGTGGCAATGGGACTTCTGCTTGTCGGTGAATCGCTCGGGCTGATATATGTCGGCATAGCCATGGTGGGCTTCGGCAACTCCAATATCTTCTCCGTGATTTTCGCGCAGGCTCTCAACGCCTCCCCGACAGAGAAAAACGAGGTGTCAGGTCTGATGATCATGGGCCTCTTCGGAGGCACTGTATTCCCCCTGGCCATGGGCTACGCCGCCGACGCGATTGGCGCACAGGCCGGAGCAGTGGCCGTGATGGGGCTCGGGGTAATCTACCTCCTCTATTACACCTTTAAAATCAAAACCGTAAAATAAACCAACAACCAACATAAACACTGAATGTCCATGAAAGATATAGTAGTCGGAATGGGTGAGGCCCTCTGGGATGTCCTTCCGGAAGGTAAGAAGATAGGTGGCGCACCGGCAAACTTCGCGTATCATGTCTCTCAGTTCGGTTTGCCGAGCTGTGTGGTGAGCGCCGTCGGTGCTGACCCCCTCGGGAAAGAGATTCTGGAGAATTTCACGTCAAAAGGACTCAACCATCTTATCGAGGAGGTGCCATATCCCACCGGGACTGTACAGGTCGAGATTGACCCCGCCGGGGTGCCGCAGTATGAGATAAAGGAGAATGTGGCCTGGGACAACATCCCCTACACGGCCCGTCTCGAACAGCTCGCCGAGCGCACAAAAGCGGTGTGCTTCGGATCGCTCGCCCAGCGCAACGTAGTCTCCCGCAACACCATCAACCGTTTCCTCGACGCGATGCCTCAGAATGACGACAATCTCGTGGTATTCGACGTGAACCTGCGTCAGGGTTTCTACACCAAGGAGATACTCTGCAACTCGATGAAGCGCTGCAACATCCTGAAGATTAACGATGAGGAGCTTATCACGGTGAGCCGTATGTTCGGCTATCCAGGCATCGACCTCCAGGACAAATGCTGGATTCTCCTGGGGAAATACAACCTCAAGATGCTCATCCTGACCTGCGGCATCAACGGCAGCTATGTCTTCACCCCGGGCAACGTGTCGTTCCAGCCCACCCCCAAGGTGGAGGTGGCTGACACGGTAGGGGCCGGAGACTCCTTCACCGCCGCCTTCATCGCCAGTGTGCTGAAAGGACTGCCTGTTGCAGAGGCGCATCGCAAGGCTGTGGCCACATCGGCATATGTCTGCACCCACAAGGGGGCTATGCCGATACTCCCCAAGGAACTTACCGAATGATTTCAGGAACAGTTTTTAGTCGTTATCCGGAAATATGAGGGTTTCCGGCTCAACGCAATGATATGGTAAGAAGCTGTACGCCCCCTCCGTTTAATCAAAAAACGGAGGGGGCGTATAATATTAATGTCAAAAGTGCGTTAAACATATTGAACCAATGTTGTACTGATTCCTGAAATGAATTTCCGCATACTATATCTTGCGATGGTGGCTCTGGCCGCTATGATGATTCTCGGCTCTTGCAGTTCGTCAAAGAGCAATCTGGCTTATTTCCGCGACATCACCTCCGAGACAGAGGTTGTGCCTCTTCCCGCTGCCGAGCCTGTCAAGATAGCTCCCGATGATGAGCTGTTCATCACCGTCACCTCGACCGAAGCTGTGGCGACCGCCCATTTCAACCTCCCTTCCACCAATCCGGCCACACAGAAAGACCTCAACATCTACCAGTCACCCCGCCAGCTCACATATATCGTCAACTCCAAGGGTGACATCAATTTCCCTCAGCTCGGGACGCTCCATGTCGCCGGCATGACCACCGAGCAGCTACAGAATGACCTGCAAAAACGCATATCCAAATGGGTGGAGGACCCGACGGTGACCGTCAGGATGCTCAATTACCGCGTCAATGTGCTTGGTGAGGTCAACCGTCCCGGAACGCAGTATATCAGCACCAACCGTTACACGATACTCGACGCGCTGGCTGCCGCAGGTGACCTTACTCCATACGGCGAGCGTGAGAATATATTGCTCATCCGAGAAGAGAACGGCACTCAGAAGCGTGTCTTGCTCGACCTGACATCATCCGAGCTGCTGACCTCAGACTATTATTATCTTCGCCCCAACGATTACATCTATATCAAGCCCAACAAGGTTCGCGAGGGAAACGCCAAGTATGATTCCAACAAAAGCTACAAACTGTCGATGGTGTCGACGGTTGTCAGCGCGTCATCGGTGATAGCATCCCTGATTATCGCCCTGGCAGTGAAGTAATCCCCCTTTCATCATCACACCTCTCGCAAGCTTAACCGATTTCCTCACGCAATGGAAAAGAAAAAACGAAGTTCCGACATAATCGATATCAGTGCCCTCATACAGCAATACAAGGCCAAATGGTATCTGTTTGCCATATCTGTGGCCGCATGCTGCGCCCTGGCGCTCTTCTGGGCCAAGACCCACCGTCCGGTCTATGAGGTTACCGCGAATGTCTTGATTGACACAGGCGACAATGACCCGTTGGCCGCCCTCAGCCTGGGAAGCCTTTTCGGGGCCACCAATTATGTCGATGATGAGATTTTCATCGTCAGCTCCCACTCGCTCTATGCCAGTGTGGCCAAGGAACTCGGCCTCGACCGTCAGCGTGTGTTCAAGACAGGTTTCATGGAGAAGGTGACGATGGTGGATGAATATCCTATCGACATCCTTGTGCCCCCGATGTTCCCTGACACCGCCAGGGTGACCCTTTACTTCAACCTTAAAGTCAATGAGGAGGGTAAGGCCAAGCTCAAGGTGATAGGCCCGAATCGGACCAAGCTCGCCTCAATCAAAAACGCCAAGCTCCCGCTGGAGGTCCGTACCGACTACGGAGCGTTTGTGTTGACCCCCACCAAAGACTATGTCGCAGGGGAGCCTTACAAGGCACTCTTCGTTGTCAAGAGCTACGACGGAGCCGCCGAGGACCTCGACGAGAATATCTCGGCATATATCGCCAACAAGAAGACCCATGTGATTCAGCTGACATACCCGACCGACAATCCCGAATTCGGAAAGACCCTGCTCAACACCGTCATGTCCAAGTATGACGAACGTGTGATTGAGACAAAGAACAACCAGGCTTCCAAGACCCTGCGTTTCCTCGACCGCCGCATCAAGGAGTTGTCTGCCGATCTTTCAGGTATAGAAGGGGGCCTTCAGTCTTTCAAGGAGAACAACCGTATCACCGAGTTTGAGGCCGACGCCGAATACAACCTCACGATGAAGGGTGAGCTGTCGAAACGCCTGATGGAGGCTGAGAGCCAGCTTGAACTTGCCCGGATGGCTCGTGACTTTATCGCCGCCCCCGGAAATGAATACGAGCTGATTCCTTTCACCTCATCGGATGAGAGCGCCACTGGGGTGAACGCGCTGATAAGCGCATATAACGGTGTGGCCATAAGGAGGATGCAGGTGATGAACGGCGCTACCGAGGAGAACCTCCAGGTCAAGAATCTTGAAAAGCAGCTCGACGTGATGCGTGGAAACATCACCGCCTCACTTGCAAAAAACTACGATAATCTTGATGCTGTCGTCAAGGAGCTTCGTGCCAAGTTGGGACAGACCCAGTCTTCCCTCGGCAATCTTCCCAGCCATGAACGTCAGCTTGTCGACTTCCGCCGTGACCAGCGTATCAAGCAGTCGCTTTATCTGCTTTTGCTTGAGAAACGAGAGGAGACAGCCGTGATGCTCTCCAACGCCGTCTCGAAGGGGGTGGTGGTCGATCCCGCGTTTGTTCCCTCCGAACCTATCTCGATGGGCAAAATGAAACTTCTGGCAATCGCGATTGTGTTTGGCCTGATGTTGCCTGTGATTTTCTTCTACACCCGCAAGCTCTTGCGTGGCAAACCGGAGACACGCGCCGAAATCGAAGCGCAGCTCGATCCGACGGTTCTCGGGGAGATTTCCACTTCACGTTCGGGGCACAACCTCGTGGTGACACCCAACAGCACATCCTCGACTGTCGAGCTGTTCAAACTTATCCGCACCAATCTACAGTTCATACTCAAGGGACAGGACCACAAGGTGGTCATGGTGACCTCCTCGCAGCCTGGTGAAGGAAAGTCGTTCATCTCGGTCAACATCGCCGCCGCTCTCGCTCTTCAGGGAAAGAAAGTGTTGCTCGTCGGCCTTGATATCCGCAAGCCGATGCTTGCTTCATATCTCGGGTTGCCGGTTGACAATCCCGGACTCACCAACTACCTGCTGCGTCCTGAAATCTCATTCCGCGACGTCGTGCAGCATGTCAAGGAGGTCAAAGGCCTGGATGTGGTTGTGGCCGGTATCATTCCCCCCAACCCGGCCGAGTTGCTGCTTGAGCCGCGCCTGAAGGATTTCTTCGAGGAGGCACGTCGGGATTACGACTATGTGATTGTCGATTCCGCCCCCGTCGGAATGGTCAGCGACTCCCTCTCTGTCGCCGAGTTCGCCGACTCCACAATCTACGTCACCCGTATCGGTGTCACCCGCTTCCGCGACCTGCAGTTCATCAACTCGATTTACGAGGATGGCCGTCTGCCTAAGATGAATGTCATTGTCAACGGCACCACCGCCACCCAGGGTTACGGCTATGGCTATGGATCTGTCGAGGATCACGGTAAGCACGCCCCCCACAGGAAAAAAGGTTTTTTCGGAAAAATCAAAGGTCTCTTTAAATGACAGAATCCCTCTCTCTGAATCCGGAACACCGCGAGACACTTTCCCCTGAGGCACGTTCAGGTGCCCCGAGGGGAAAGGTGTATTTCAGCGTGTCGGCTCAGGAATGGATATGGAATCTCATCTTCATGTTCTCCCTGTCGCTGACCGGGCTGGCTATGCCGTTGGGAAACCTGATGGTGGTGATTCTGCTGATTCGCGCGTTCAAGGTCAACCGGGAGGCGTTTGTCTTCATGCTGATGTTGACTTTGGGAGGATTCGCGATTTCCGAACCGAAATACCAGTGGGGCATCAACCAGATGTTCCTGATGGTGCCTGCCTCGGTGATTGCGATGTGTGTCCTGAAAAAGAGCAGGCCTGTTAAACAGACCATCATTGCCTACGGGGCGTTCGCGATCTTCACTGTCGTCATGTCTGCGTTGTATGGAGGGGAAAGCTTGGCGACTCAGCTGCGTCCTATGCTCTGTTTCCTCTCCTTCTGTTTTTTCGCGCTTCCGCTGGTCTCCTTTTCCGGGGAGGGTTTCGATATGCGTCGTTTCTGGAACACCACATTCTCTTTCATGATGATAATGTGTGTGTTCTACATCATCGACGGTTACATACTGCGCGGGTGGGTGCTGATTCCCTGCTCATGGATTGACTTCGAAGGCACGCTTTCGACCTGGAGTTCTCCCATCATATATGGCCCGACAGGATGGATTCCGCGTAAATATCCCCCGGGACTGTATCCTATGGCATTGCTGCTATATCCTCTGGCCAAGTATTACAAGCTCAGGTGGTGGCAGTGGGCGCTGATTGGGGGAGCTATGCTCGCATCGCGTACATCCACCATCATTTTCAGTCTTGTGATTGGATTCATCCTGGCCCAAGGTTCTTTCAAACGGTATGTGATATATGGCATCGTTGCCATTTCCCTATTTGCCGGATTGTATTATGTCGATGATGCGATGGGCTATTCATCCGAGACCGAGCAGTCGACGATGCGTATCGCTTCGACCATAAACCAGTTTTTCGATCTTAGTGAGGCGGAGGATGACGAAGACCTTGCCGAAGCAGGCACCGGACGTATGGCCCAGGTGATACCATCGGTGGAATATACCTTCTCAGTAGGCAGGGAATGGGTCGGATTCGGCTTTGTGGACCCTGACACCAAGAATCCATCCTTGATTGTTGAGAATGAGCTTGTGGCTAATCCTGAGTTCAAATACCAGGCGGTGAACAATGTGGAAGTGACCCCGGTCAAGGAGTTCCTGACCCAGGGATTCATCGGGCTTGCCGTGTGGTTCGGTTTCATTTTCGGAATATGCCGCATACTGCGCGGTATGCGTTACGCGAGATATTACACCAATGTCGCCATCGTCCTGATGCTTTACGGTATCGGAGGATTCGACTCTTGGTTCAATTTCCCCGGAATCCTTGTCGGCGCGATGGCTTTCGCCTCGGTGCTGCTTGCCAACAAACCACAGTCGCTCGAGGAGTATCCTGAGGAAAGACCTGCCTGAATCTGTTGATTGCCAGTCTCGATATGCCAACTGAAAACGACAAACGGATTGCCAGGAACACCATCTACCTCTACGGGCGGATGATGCTGACCATATTCGTGTCGCTCTACACCTCGAGGGTGATACTCGATGTGTTGGGTGTCTCGGACTACGGTGTCTACAATGTGGTCGGAGGTATCGTGACCATTCTCGGCTTCCTCAACGGCACGATGAGCGGAGCCACTTCCCGTTTTCTCAGCTATGAACTTGGCGCAGGTGACCCCGTGAAGTTGCGCAAGACATTCTCGGCTGCGTTGACCGTACATGCCGTGATCGCCCTTGTGATGGTGGTGCTGGCTGAGACCGTCGGCCTGTGGTATGTCAACCATGAGCTGGTGATAGCTCCCGAGAGGATGGCGGCAGCCAACTGGACATACCAGTTCTCGGTGTTGGCCGCCGTGATGACCATTTTTCAGATTCCGTATGTGGCCGCCATCATGGCTCACGAACGTATGGGGTATTACGCACTGGTGGCGATGGTCAATGTCTTCCTCAAGCTCGCGATAGTGCTTGTCGTGCAGTTCGTCGCGGCCACCGACAACCTTACGGTCTATGCCTCCCTTGTCTTCCTGGTGGCGCTGCTTGTCGCGGGAATGTATATCATTTACGGGCGGCGCAACTTTGCCGAATGCCGGTGGACGCTCTTCCACAATGACCGGAAGATAGTCAAAAGCCTGCTGAAATTCTGCTCCTGGGATGTCTACGGCAACCTCTGTTTCACCACCCGCTTCCAGGGGGTGCTGGTGATTCTTAACCGTTTCGGCGGCACTGTGCTGAATGCTGCCGGAGGGCTTTGTGCCACCGTCTCGGCTACCATCAACAGTTTCGCCGGTTCCATCATCACCGCTTTCCGCCCCCAGATTATCCAGCAATATGCCAAGGCCGATTATCCCTATATGCTGAAACTGCTCAACAACTGCGCCCGTTATTCGCTGTTGCTTCTCGGACTGCTGATCATACCCTTGATAATCGGGATGGACTCCCTGCTGGAACTTTGGCTTGTCGAGCCCCCGAAATATACCGCCGTATTCTGTCGTCTGGCCTTGGTGGCAGTCTGCGGAGAGCTGATGCACAATGTCCTCGGGGTAGGCATCCATGCCACCGGCAATGTCATAAGGATAAGTTTCATATCCGGTTCGATGTTTCTGGCCGAACTGCCGCTGATGTGGTTGCTGCTGATATGGACGGGGAATCCTCCGGTCATCTACTGTGTACATATCGTGATGGTGTTCCTCATAGTCTATGTCGATTCGCTGATACTCAAGGTGCAGCTGCGCCAGTTCCATGTCAGACGGTTCTGGTGGAGGGGGATAGGTTCCCCCATGCTGATACTCGCGACCACGTTCGCCACCACCTATGTGATAACCAGCGGGTGGGAGTTCGGACTGTTGCAGCTTGTGGCGATGGGATTGATTTCCACTACTATGATGGCTGTGCTGAGCTGGCTCTTCGCCATCGATGACGACCTCCGCGCCAAGTTCCGCCGCAAACTCGCCTCAAAACTGCCTGTCCTGGGCTTCTGATTCCATCCCCCCCGAAGTCACCTCAAAGGTGACGGTTTCGGCCAAAAATGTCACCTTTGAGGTGACATTCTCCCCGCAAACCATCCTTTTTAAAGGGAAAAACCGTATATTTGCGACTCAAAGTCGTTTTTAATCCCGTGAAATCGCCTGCCCCGTTGACAGGTTGTACGGTCTTAACTACTAAGCAGACGAAGAGGATTATGAAGATACTGTTTCTTTACAGCCACGGGGGTGAGATTGTCACCGGTGGCGAGAAATATGAGGATATGCTCTATCAGGATTACAAGCGGAATCCGGAGATGGAGGTGGAGCGTGTGTGGCTCAACAACGATAAAGGGCGGCTGAGGAAATACCTCTCGCCGGTGCGCAACCTGGCTCTCGCAAGGAAACTCAAGGGATATGACCTGGTGTTGTTCAACAGCGCCCACTGCTTCAATTTCCTGCCGCTGATATGGCTGTTGAAATCCATGGGGGTAAAGACCGGGATAATCCACCATCATTTCCTCTTCCACGGTATGACCGGCCCGCGCCACACCTATTACCGCTGGCTTGAGGTTGGGTTTCTCAACGGTGCGACCACTGTCATTGTCCCCAGTCCCTATATCAACGAACTGTGCAGCCGTATGTTCCCGAAAAAGGAGATACACTACTGGCAGATACCTTTCGAGCCTCATCCGTCACAGCTTCCGGCTGCTCCCGAGCCGGGGAACCTGTTATATATCGGCACGATAGAGCCTCGCAAAGGGCTGATTCATCTGCTGGGAGCGATGTCTGTTCTCAAAAAACAGGGTGTCGGTTGCTGTCTGACCATCGTCGGCAAGACTGTCAAGCCTGATTACCGTGCCATGCTCGACCGGAAGATTGCCGAGGATGGGCTGGATGTCAGGTTCACCGGATTTGTCAGCGACGAGGAGCTGCAACGCATCATATCCCGGGCTGACATCTTCACTTTCCCGTCGCGTCTTGAAGGATACGGGATGGTGATATGCGAGTCGATGGTCAATGGGTTGCCTGTGGTGTGCTTCGACAATTCGGCGATGCCTTACACGGTCAAGGATGGTGTCAACGGGCGTCTTGTCCCCGACGGGGATGACGCGGCCATGGCAGACGCAATCGCGAGTGTGGTTACAGACCGGGCGCTGCGGGGAGAGTTGTCATTGGGCGCGCTTGACACTGTCGCCAATTTCATGACGCGGGAAAAATTCAGTCATACAGTCATCAATGAGACCAAGGAGATAATCAATGGCTTGATGAAGTAGGCTTGCTGATGTCATTTTTGTCTTTAAGCGGCATACCCAATAGAAATAGCGACAGCCAGCGTGAATTTTTCGTAAGGCTGATAAGCCACAGGCAAAGCAGCAAGACGGCTATTGATATGAGTGGGGTGACGATGAAATCAAAGATCAAGGGGGAGATGGAGTCGAATTTAATCCATCTCGCCATCAATATTTCAATTATGACTGTCTGATACAGATAAATACCTAATGTCTGAGAGCCCCAGCCGCAGATTGTCCGTCCGATGTTGGTAATCTTTATTTTATCAGAGAGGTATTCGAAAAGCGTTATAAAGAACAATGTGCCTGCCAGTCCGATGACATTTTTGAAAGCATAGTGATAGAACCAGTCGTAAAACAATATCATATCAGGAAGGGATGAAAGTATGGCGCCCTTGTCGCGTTTTATCCAGAAATCCGCGCCCCAGAATGACAACATTGTCACGAAGATGATTCCGGAAAACAGGGCCAGGATGCCTGCGTTAGATTTTATCCAGCTGAAATTGCGGCGCAGAATCACACCAAAGATAAAGCACGGATACATCCACATGAAATTGAAGCGTCCTAACATCAGAGAAATCAACAATCCGATGATTACAGCCAAAGTCTGTGACCGGAATATGTGGCTGCAGGCATAATAGAGTATGAAACAGAGGAATGTGCATTTAAGGAACCAGGGCATGTCGATAAATGTGGCCGCTCCTTTGGCTACCTCGTTGAAAACCAGACCCTCAATCAAATAGGCGGAACCTATGACAACCGACGGCACGATTAGTTGACGACCTTTGCTTAATACCAGCTCACGGAAGGTCAGCTTCAATGCCGAACCGGAGAAATATCCAACCATTGCCATAAAGAGAGGCATATGGAAGGAGTATATGAAAAGGAAAGTCGGATCTGTCGTGGCCTCTGTTGATGTGAGGTGTTCGATGCAATGTCCCCACAGGACGAGGAATATCGCGAAAATTTTCAATGCGTCGAATACGAGGTCGCGTTCTTTAGCCATTGTCAAGACTGTTTGATGATATCTGACTGCAAATATACGGAAAAACATCCTACTGTGGCCCAAATATGGCTCAAGTATGCCAAAAAAAGGCGGTGAGGTTGCAGGTTGGTGTATTATTTGCTAACTTTGTGTCTCTTAAATACAAACCGGTGGGGCCCGCCGTGATATGGGCTGCTTATCCGCAAAGCCCATTACGCGATGCTGTTCAATTCATTACAGTTCCTTCTGTTTTTCCCGATAGTTGTCTGCCTGTATTGGTTGCTCAACCCGCGCCTACGCAACGGCATGCTGTTGGTGGCGAGCTACTATTTCTATATGAACTGGGAGCCGGTCTATGCGTTGCTCATCCTGTTTTCCACAGTCACCACCTGGGGTGCGTCGCTGATGATTGCCCGTACTCCCAAATCTGACAGCCGCAGGCGTAAATTATGGCTCTGGTCATGCATCGGGGTCAACCTCGCGATACTTTTCCTGTTCAAGTATTTCAACTTCATCACCGGGGAGGTGTTCTCGCTGCTCAATGCGCTGGGGATAAGGATGGATGTGCCGCATTTCTCGCTGCTCTTGCCGGTTGGCATCTCATTCTACACCTTCCAGGCGGTGGGCTATATTGTCGATGTCTGGCGCGGGACAGTGGAGCCGACCCGGAGTCTTGGCCGCTACGCGCTGTTCGTGTCATTTTTCCCGCAGTTGGTGGCCGGGCCTATTGAACGTTCTTCCAATCTGCTGCCACAGTTCGGCTATGTCCACCGTTTCGACGGACTGAAAGTGATTGAGGGATTGAAGATGATGATGTTCGGTTATTTCATGAAACTTTGCATAGCCGACAGCGTCTCGGGATATGTCGATGCGGTTTACAACAATCTGCCTTACCATACGGGCCCGAGTGTGTGGCTTGCCACCTTTTTCTTCACCTTCCAGATTCTCTGCGACTTCGGCGGTTATTCCCTGATGGCCATCGGGGCGGCCAAATGTATGGGGTTCGACCTTATGCAGAATTTCAGGCAACCCTACCTCGCGGAGTCATTCAAGGATTTCTGGAGGAGATGGCATATATCGCTCAGCTCCTGGTTCACCGATTATGTGTATATCTCCCTGGGTGGCAACCGCTGTTCGCGCCGCCGTCAGACTGTCAATACCATGGCGACCATGCTGACCAGCGGATTGTGGCATGGGGCTAACTGGACTTTCGTCATTTGGGGAGGTTTCCACGGCCTGATGCTCGTTGGCAACAACATCAAGCGCCGTGTCAAATGGCTTGATTTCAAGGAAACGCCCCTGACACGGATTATAAACATCCTCTTCGTTTTCCTGATGGTGATGGCCGGATGGGTGTTTTTCCGCGCCAATTCATTGTCTGACGCCTGGATGGCGTTCGGAAAGATGTTCACCCAACCGGGGATGCTCTACACCGGCGAGGGTGTGCCGACCCTGTTGCTCTCATTCCTGCTTATAGGGTGTCTTATGCTGCGGGAAATGTGGGTGGAGTACAAATGGCATGTCCCTTACCTGAGTGGACCGTCGGTGGTGCGTGATATCCTCTACACCGCCATGCTCGTGATTGTCATCCTCCTCTGCGGACGTTTCGACGGAGGCCAGTTTATTTATTTCCAGTTCTGAGTGCGATGAAGAGACTGCTTGTATATCTGTTAGGAGTGGTGATTGTGGTGGTCGTGGCGGACGTGATTGCCGGATATGCCTCGAAGCGATACCTGCGTACCCACCGGCTGCCGGGGGACTGCGCGTCGGTCGACTACACGATAAAAGATGCCGATCAGGATGTCATAATACTCGGCAACAGTGTGATGCTCAACAGTCTGATGCCGTCGGTGCTTGACGACTCTCTCGGGATGACGGTCTACAACGCCGCCTCCAACGGCCAGCAGATGGCGTTTTTCCATTCGTTGCTCGACTGCATGCTGATGCGCCATAAGCCGAAGGTGGTCATACTCGGACTGTATGGCGGACTGATGCATCATGACGGGGTAGGGCCCCGCTACAACATCCTCAGTCCTTACTACGGGATGGGCTACAACCGTGTGGACTCCTGTCTGGAATCTGTCTCTCCATATCAGAAATATTTCCTGAAATCGTCCTTTTACCGGTTCAACTCAATATGGTGGAGAATGCTGCTCTACCATATCGTGACCCCCAACACCCCTGGTGAGAACGGATTCATCGCAAAACCGGCTCCCCCTTTCCCGCCCGAATTGATGGCAGCCACTGACACTATGCC
>URLF01000041.1 GCA_900548705.1 uncultured Porphyromonadaceae bacterium
TCGCTTACGGATTGACCAAGGGTGCGTTGGGCCAGATTACCCGTAGCCTCTCCATTGACCTTGGAAAATATGGCATCCGGGTCAATGCTGTCTGTGCCGGAACCATCCATACCCCTTTGGTGGACGCTCTTTTCGAGAAATTTTCCAAAATAGAAAACAAGAACGTGGAGGAATATTGGAAAGAGGAGAACGCCCTCTATGCCAGAGGTACCGTTGGTACTCCGGCAGAGGTGGCCGAACTGGTCTATTTCCTTGCGTCAGACAAAGCATCATTCTGCACCGGGGGCCATTACCTTGTGGATGGCGGCCTGGTCGCCCATTGAAAAACATCGGAAATGAAAATAGACAAATGGAAGACGCTTGACAGCAAGTATCTTATCCGTCGGCCTTGGCTCACGGCGAGGAGAGACACGGTGCGACTCCCCGACGGACGTGTCAACGACGAGTATTATGTGCTTGAATATCCGACCTGGATAAATGTCATCGCCATCACCAGGAATGGTGATTTCCTTATGGTGGAGCAGTACCGCCACGGTCTGGGAGATGTGTTTGTCGAACTGTGTGCCGGAGTTGTGGAGGAGGGTGAAACCCCTCTGGAAGCTGCCCGCAGGGAGCTTCTCGAAGAGACGGGTTATTCAGGTGGTGAATGGCGATTGCTCGACACCATCTGTCAGAACCCATCCACATGCACCAATATGACCTATTGTTTCCTTGCCGAAGGTGTGGAACAGACCGATATCCAGCATCTCGACGAGACGGAGGAGATCAATGTCAGGATACTGTCTGAGGATGAACTGCTTTCCCTCTTGACCGATGGAAAAATCAAACAATCCCTTATGGCCGCGCCTCTCTGGCATTACTTCGCCACACGGAAGTGTGGCCTTTGATAAGGTTGACTGATAAATAGCTTCGCGATGCTGATCCGTAACAGACTACGGTTCAGCATCGCGAAGCTATTTATCAGTCTAAGAATAACCCGACGTTATTCAAAGATGTGTTTCAATTTGGAGAAAAGACGATGGGTAGTCGAGGGATCCGGCTTGATGTCTGGCTGGTCACGCAGCGATTCAAACGCGGCTTTCTCCTGGTCGTTGAGCTTCTCGGGAATGTAAACCATGACATTGATAAGCTCGTCGCCGGTCGCTCCCCCTTGCGGATTGGGAAGGCCCTTGCCACGCAGACGAAGCACTTTGCCTGGCTGGGTGCCTGCGGGTATGTTGAGTCGTGCGCGGCCTGTGATGGTCGGAACCTCCACCGCGCCTCCAAGGGCGGCGGTGACGACATCGAGCATCAGGTTGTATATTACATCATTGCCGTCGCGGATAAGTTCGGGGTGCTTTACCTCCTCGATTACAACAAGCAGGTCGCCGTTTATGCCGCCTCGACGGGGTGCGTTTCCTTTCCCTTTAACAGTCAAGGTCATACCCTCCGACACACCGGCCGGAATGTCGAATGACACAAGCTCGTCCTTGCGCTGTATTCCTTCGCCGTTACAGTATGAACAGGTCTCGGATATGACTTTCCCCTCACCCTCACACTGGGGGCATACACCGACAGCTTCCTGTGCGCCGAACAGCCCGTGGACAATCTGGCTGACGGTGCCGGTGCCGTGGCAGGTGGGACAGGTGTTGAACGCTGTGCCATCCTTTGCTCCGGTACCGTTGCAATGCTCACACTTGACATATGTCGGGATGCGCAGTGTCTTGGATACACCCTTGGAAATCTCTTCCAAAGTAAGTTTGACCTTGATGCGCAGGTCGGAACCGCGACGCTGGGGCTTCTGACGGCGACGCGAACCTGCGCGGCCACCGGTGGCTCCCCCGAAACCGCCTCCGCCAAACTCGAAGTGGCCGCCGAAGATATCTCCGAACTGTGCGAAGATATCCTCCATCGACATACCGCCGCCATAATAGCTGCCTCCGCCGAAACCACCTCCGCCGAATCCCTGCGGACCCATAGAGTGACCGAACTGGTCATATTTCTGGCGCTTCTCATCATTGGAAAGCACCTCGTAGGCCTCAGCCGCCTCCTTGAATTTCTCCTCGGCGGCTTTGTCACCCGGATTCTTGTCAGGGTGGTATTTGATGGCCAGCTTGCGGTAAGCTTTCTTTATCTCGTCGGCTGTGGCTGTCTTGGAGACACCAAGCACTTCATAATAGTCTCTCTTGTTTTCCATATCCCGGGGCTTACTGGGCTACCACCACCTTGGCGTGGCGGAGAACCTTGTCGTTAAGTGTGTATCCTTTCTGGACGGTATCCTTGACCTTGCCTGCGGCGGTCTCCTCGTCAGCGGGAACCATGGCGATGGCCTCGTGGATGTCGGCATCGAAATCGGCTCCGGTCGAATCCATCGCCTTCACGCCGTTGTCTCCGAGATATTTCACCAGTTTGTTGTAAATCAGTGTCATCCCCTCTTTCACGGATTCCGCGTCAGACGAATCCTTTATGGCGTCGAGACCACGCTCGAAATCATCGACGATAGGCAGGAGTCCCTGGAGAACTTTCTCTGCGGCGTTCTTTATCAGTTCCGAACGTTCGCGCAATGTGCGTTTGCGGAAATTGTCGAATTCCGCCATCAGGAACATGTATTCTTTCTTCTCCTTGGCAACCTCTTCCTCCTTGGTCTGCAACAGGCCGCGCAACGACTCAAGCTCGGAAGTCTCTTCCGAAACCTCCTCCATGTCACCCTCTTCAGGATCTACATCGGCAACCTCAGCGTCGGAATCTTCCAGATGAAGCTTGCCGTCGGCAGGTTTTGAATTGTTTCCGGCATCCTGACCGGGGGCGTTGTTATGCTGGTTGTCTGTGAAGTCTTTTGAATTACGTTTCATATATAATAGGATATATCTTGTCGTTTCTCTTGTTTACAGCAAAAACTTTGCCAAAATGGCTGTGACCGGCGTATACGTCAGGTCAATTCTCTAAGAAGATAACAACAATCATCCCCGAAGGGTTTACCGTCAGGGAGTTCGGGTTTTTCCTGGAAGAAACCGAAGACTGCCGACCCGCTTCCTGACATCGACGCGTAGACCGCCCCCAGTCCGATGAGCCGATTCTTGATTTCCGCGATGCGCGGATAGCGTTCGAACACCGATTCCTCGAAATCGTTAACCAGTCGCCCCTGCCATTCCCTGACGGGAAGTTTCAGGATGTCAAGTAATGGCTCGGCGGGAGATTTCGGGGTAAGTCCGGCATAAGCCTCACGGGTGGGGACAGACACCTCCGGCTTGACAATCAAAATCCACAGTCCGGCGGGAAGCTGCAGGTCAATCGGTTCCAGCTCTGTGCCGGTTCCTGTGCAGAACATCGGCCGGTCATATATGAAGAAGGGACAGTCTGCCCCGATGGTGGCCGCTATCCCGGCCAGCTTGCTGTCGGACGCTTCCAAGGCAAACAGCTCGTTCAGGGCTTTCAGCATATACGCCGCGTCAGCCGACCCTCCCCCGAGTCCGGCTCCGTCAGGAGTCTGTTTGTCGAGATATATCGCTACCGGCGGAATATCGAAATGCTGCCGCATACATAACAAAGCCTTGTAGACCAAATTCTTTTCCATCGGACAATCGACCTTCCGGCCCGAACAATGGAGTGAGTCCTGGCCGTCGGTTGCCCTCACAACTTCAAGAATGTCATGGGAAGGGACAGGCATCATCACTGTTTCCAGATTGTGATAGCCGTCGGGCCTTTTGGAGATGACATTGAGTCCGAGATTTATTTTCGCATCGGGAAATGTTAGCATTCTGCTTGCAATTATATGATTGATAAGCCAATCCGATGGCGGATTAACCGCCGTGGACGGCTCTGTTCAGTGCAAAGTTAGGAAGAATCGGGATGAATTTCCAACTTTTTTTGTTATTTTGCAACCTGAGGGCGGTTTTTGCAGTCTAACCCAATGAAAGCCCTCCACAACGGGCCGACGGCGATAACGATTGCCACCATTCTTAAATGCAAAAACAACGTCCATTATGAAAAAAATATCCGCTCTCATCCTCGCCGCGCTGCTGGCCTGCTCAGCCGCCTCGGCGCAAAATCCGAAAACCTCAGCCGACACGGTAAAGATGACCGATGTCGTGAAAACAGAGGCAGTAGATTCCATCGTCGCTTCTCAGGCATTCTCCGAAACCGACTATCTTGTCGACGGAGAAGCGATTGAAGCTCCATCCGTCAGTGTCAGGGATGGCAAATGGTCGCTCGCATATGACGGCGACGACTATTTCATCTCCCAGCTTGTCGAAGACTCCCGGTTTGCCGAACGATTCCGCGATCTGGAAGATTTCGATGCCGACACCCTTATCCTCAAAGACAATATGGGTATGGCAACCGCCATTGTTGCGATTATCTTCGGAATGCCATGCCTGACCATTATCGTCGGTCTGATTGTCATACTCGCTTTCGCCCTTAAACGCAATCGCGGACGCAATGAGTTGATAAACAATGCCATCGACCATAATTACCAGCTTCCTGACGCGTTCTATATGGGGCAGAAGAACACCACACCCGGTGCGCCTACCCGTGACTCCCGGAAATTCTACTCTGCCACGACGCTTATAGCGATAGGTCTCTCGCTGGTGATTTTCGCGGTCTATTCCGATGCCAGCTTCTTCGTGCTTGCCGGAGGAATCCCCTTCCTTATAGGTGTCGGACAGCTGATAGGTTACTTCTGTGTGCCGGTCACTCCGCGCAACAATCCGATGCCTCCTTATGGCGGTGGCCCGTTCTATGGACCGAATCAGCCCCACCGTCCCTGGCAGCCTGCCCCCGGTCAATTCCCCGGTGCCCCGCAACAGCAGCCCTATGCCGCTGGACCCGCACCTTGTCAGCCATCATCTCCGATGCCTGAGGCTCCTTCTCCTCTCTCCCCTGAGGTTCCGACCCAAGACCAGTGTGCCTCGGAGTACCCGGCAAATGAAGGCCGCCAGACACCTCCACCTTACAATCCCTCCTGAGTGTCGTAACCGCATACACTAAACATAAACATAAGTTTCCGTAACGCCCGATGGCAAACCGCCGACTTGAAGAAATCAAGCTCTTGGCCCTCTGTATGGCTTCCGACAACCGCGACGCGTTCTCGCGGTTGGTCGAAATCCATCAGCAGGGCCTGAGGCGGTTCCTCCTTAACCTGACCAATGGCAACGAGGCGCTGACCGACGATCTTGCCCAGGAGACATTCCTCAAGGCATGGCTCGCCGTAAGGTCTTTCCATGGTCTGTCAGGCTTCAAGACCTGGCTTTACCGGATTGCCATCAACGAGTTCTCGACCTATCGCCGTCAGGCCGCACGATATGACTACGCCGGAATGGACGCCGGCGACCTCGTCATAGAGGATACATCATCCTCATCTTCCGCCGCCGACACGCGTATGGATGTCGAGACTGTGATGCGCCATCTTCCCGAAAAGGAGCGGCTGGTGACACTCCTCTTCTATATGGAGGGGCTTCCGGTCAAGGATATAGTCAAAGTCACCGGGATGCCCGAAGGGACAATCAAGTCTCACCTCAGCCGTGCCCGAGGCCATCTCTCGAAACTTCTGACACGATGAAACTGTTTTTGAATAGTCACCCATAACTCTCTCAACCCTAAACTGCAAGAAAATGAAACCTGAACAGAATACCATACGCAACCACGCCCACGATATTGACGCGGAGATTTCAGCCCTCCTTGCCAAGGAGCTTCCCCGTGCCAACAGCAATCCCTGGTTTACCCCGAGGGTCATGAACCGGTTGCCCGAGCAATCCCGCTGGAGCCGCATCTCTCTGTGGCAATGGGTATGTTACATTCTCGGTATAGCCGCCCTTATAGCAACTGCCGTCATCTCCGGCAAATGGCTCATCCATACCGAGCTGTCGTTGCTGACCCTGATGACGGTCGCTTTCACCAGTCTGCTGGCCGTCACCTGCGCCGCCGTCATGATGGTTCCCTCCCTTGTCCGCATCCTCCGCGAACCCTGATTCCTCACCGAGGAAAACTGTCCGAGGGTTTTATGACCTGAAATTTGGATAGGAGGGGGGGAATTTGTAATTTTGCGTTGTAAAAGCGTGAAGTTTTGCGCGCTTTATGAATGCAAGAAAATATAATGGAAAAGGAGATAGAGCTGGAGGGGCTGCGGGTCAGGATGGAAGTGACCGGTGAGGGCCGTCCGCTGATTCTGATGCACGGATGGGGCTGCGACCACACTACCGTCAGGTCGATTGCCGCCACCGCTGCCCAGACCCATACCGTCTACAATATGGATTTCCCCGGATTCGGCGGCTCACAGGAACCAGCCGAGGTCTGGGGTGTCGAGCTTTATACCCGTCTTATTGAAGACCTCGTGAGAAAGGAGGGACTCGAACGTCCGGTGCTGATAGGCCATTCCTTCGGAGGACGTGTGTCGATTCTCTACGCGTCGCGTAACGAGGTAGACAAGGTGGTGTTGGTAGATGCCGCCGGCATCAAACCGAAACGTTCACTGAAATATTACCTGAAAGTCTACTCCTTCAAGGCCGGTAAACGGTTCTGGGAACTTCTGTTGGGTAAGGAGAAGGCCCAGGAACGCGTCGACCGGATGAGGGCCAAACGCGGTTCGAGCGATTACGCCGGGGCTTCCCCTATGATGCGCCGCATACTGTCGAAGGTGGTGAATGAAGACCTGACTGACCGTCTCCCCCTGATTTCCGCCCCTACATTGCTGATATGGGGTGAAAACGACACCGCGACCCCCATTGCCGACGCAAAGAAAATGTCGCGGCTGATTCCCGGTTCGGGGCTTGTCAGTTTCCCCGGCTGCGGCCATTACAGTTTCCTTGACAACCCGATACAGTTCCGGGCTGTCCTGTCATCTTTCCTTAAAAGCAAATCCTGACCCTTACGGCCAGACCATACCACAAAGCAAGATAAATGTCAACCGTTACACTGATACTTCTCATCGTGATTATTGCGGCCGCGGCAGTGGACATGTTTTTCGTCTACTCACGCGACCTGATGATGCTCCAGCAGAATTCCTACCGCAACGAGCGCTATCTGCGCTGGTTCAACCAGTCGAAGGAAAGCACTTCGATGACGCGTCTGTTCTGTATGATAGCATTCTTCGTGATAGCTCTTGGCCGTGTGCCGGCCATACTGACCTATCCGGTGGTGATTCTGATTCTGGTATGGCAAATCATATCCCTGGCCACCCGAAAATACAAGAAACCCCTTGTCAGGACTCCGCGCGTCAACCGGATATTCTCCACTATGGTGGTGATGTCGCTGGTTCTTGTGGGTCTTGCTTGGCTGTTGGTCGGGATGCGTGGTGCGGCAGCCATTATGATTGCCCTGTTGTGGATGTCTCCGCTGATTCTTCTCGGGTCGAATGTCATTCTCCGACCTGTCGAGAAGAGCATCAACAAGAAATATTACGACGAGGCGGCATCGATTCTCGCCTCTATGCCTGACCTGAAGGTGATTGGTATAACCGGCAGCTACGGCAAGACATCGACCAAGCATTACCTCCACCGAATCCTTTCGGAACATTTCTCCACCACCATGACCCCGGGTAGCTTCAACACTACCCTCGGTGTCATCCGCACTGTCCGTGAGCATCTGAAGCCTTATGATGAGGTGTTCATCGTGGAGATGGGGGCCAAGCAGCCCGGCGACATCAAGGAGATCGCCGATCTGGTTCATCCCGACGCGGCGATAATCACCGCTGTCGGCGAGCAGCATCTTGAGACATTCAAGACAGTCGAGAATGTCCAGAAAACCAAGTTCGAACTTGTCGACGCTCTCCCCGCCGATGGATTCGCTGTGCTTAACAATGATTTCCCGTATGTCGCCAACCGTAAGGTCGGCAATGTGAAGGCATTGAGATATGCCGTATCTAATCCCAAGGGAGCTGATTACCGTGCGGAGGATATCCGTTATACTTCGCGCGGGACGACATTCACTGTTGTCGGCGGCGACCTGAAAGAACCGCTCCAGCTCCATACGGCACTCGTCGGGGAGTGTAACGTCTCAAATCTCCTCGGTGCGGTGATTGTGGCTCTGAAACTCGGTGTGCCTGCCGAGAAAATCAAATATGCGGTTTCGCAGATCGAGCAGGTTGAGCACCGTCTGAGTGTGAAGCGCATTCCAGGTGGCCTGACAATCATAGATGACGCGTTCAACTCAAATCCATCCGGCTCCAAGATGGCTGTCGAGGTGCTTGGCATAATGAAGGATGAGGGTAAACGCATCATCATCACTCCCGGTATGATTGAGCTTGGCGACCGTCAGGTGGAGGCCAACCGTGAATTCGGCCGCCATATCGCCGCTAATGCCGATATCGCCATCATCGTTGGCCATTATAACCGTGATGCCATCCTCCAGGGTATGGCTGACGGAAAGATGGCTGAGGAAAAGGTGTTTGCCGTCGACAGCTTCGCGCAAGCCCAGCAGGAACTCCACAGGATTGCCCGTCCCGGCGACATTGTCCTCTATGAGAATGACCTTCCCGACACGTTTAAATGAGTAAGTAAGCAATCAAATAAGCAATTAAATATCCCCGCAATATAGATATGAAAACCAATATCGGTGTTTTCTTCGGCGGACGTTCCACCGAACATGAGATTTCGGTGATTTCCGCCAACCAGGCTATCAACGCCATCGACAAGTCGAAATATGATGTGACCCCAGTATATGTCTCCAAGGAGGGACGCTGGTTTACCGGCGACGCCCTGCTGAACCTGCGCAACTACCGCGATATGAAGGCTATCGAGAAGATGGCCGAGGAGGTCTATATGCGTCCGGTCCATGGCGACTACAATCTTTACTATCAGAAGCCCAAAGGTATGTTCGGCAAGAAGGATGTCGCTGCCCGTCTTGATGTGGTGATTCCGGTGTTCCACGGCGCGAACGGAGAGGATGGCACATTCCAGGGCATCCTCCAGGCTATCGACATACCTTTCGCCGGATGTGACACCCTCTCGTCGGCCAACGGCATGGACAAAATCACCATGAAGATGATTCTTCGCGAGAACGATATCCCAGTGGTTGACTATGTGTGGTTCACCGACCGCCAGTGGTTCGCCGACCGTGACAACCTCGTGAAGCGCATCGAGGAGAAAATCGGCTATCCCGTCATTGTCAAACCCGCCAATCTCGGCTCATCTATCGGTATCGGCTGCGCCCACAACCGTGAGGAGCTTTTCGAGAAGGTGGATGACGCTGGCCGTTATGCCTCCCGCATTATTGTGGAGCATATGGTGGTAGAGCTTCAGGAAATCAACTGCTCGATTCTTGGTGACTGTGATGACTATCAGGCATCTGTGCTTGAGGAGCCCATCAAGACCAAGGAAATCCTTTCCTACACCGACAAATACATGGGTGGCTCGAAAGGCACAGAGGGAATGCAGGCTTCCCAGAAGAAGATTCCCGCCGATCTTCCCGAGGACATGACAAAAGAGATACAGCGGTTGGCCGGAGAGACATTCCGCGTGCTGTCATGTCATGGCGTGTCGCGAGTGGATGTCATCGTTGACCGTGCCACCGGCAAAATATATGTCAATGAAATCAACACCATTCCCGGTTCTCTGTCTTTCTATCTGTGGGAAGCCACAGGTATCTCGTTCCCCGCGCTGATGGACCGTCTGGTGGCTCTCGCTGTCAAGCGCAAGACCCGCGAGGGGCAGAAGACCACTTCATTCTCCCAGAACATCTTTGCCCTCGGAGGTGGCACCAAAGGTGGTGTCAAAGGAGCAAAGGGTGTGAAAGCCTGATGGAGACAATTGACGCTAAGAGATTTCTGGTCCGCTCCCTGTTTGACGGGAAGCGGACTTGTCAATTACGGCTTGTCGATCTGACAGGGCCGGAGTTAAGTGTGAAACCGTTTGAGACAGAGACGGCGGCCACTGTCTTCATTGATGCAAGGGTGGTGTTGCTCGACCGGGAATTGGTCGAGCGGGATGGAATCGCTGATTTGGATTCCCGGCTTATGCTTCTTGGAAGGGGAGATGTGGCTGCGTCGGGTCTATATGGCTATCTGGCCATAGCTGGGCGCACACCGGCAGATTGTGTGATTGCCGTCGCTTATTGACCGGACTTTCGCTGGCCTGCGCGAAGCAGCTCATCACGCTTGCGCAAACCCTCCTGGGCGGCAGAACCACCACCAGTGGATTTTGGGGCGGTCTGGGCGGGTGTGTTGTTGCGTGGAAGCATCGATCTCTGATTGTTTGTATGGGAGGAGGGTGGAGGTGTCGCGCTTCGCGGTTGTTGTCCGTGTTGCCTGTGTGCTGCGTTGTAACGTCCGGCAAGAGTGTTGTCGGGGATAGTGTCAGCCGGAGCGTTCGACCCGATGCTGTCATTCGTGGCAGCGACTGAATCCGTGATTTCTTTCTTGGGCTTAGGCTTCTCTCCGTAGTTGAATGGACGCTGAGAGAAATATTTCTTTGCCAGTTCGCTGCGCATTCTGACAAGGGATATGCTGTCGATTCTCACAGTCTCCTTCTCGTCAGGACGCGCTATGATATATCCGGCTATCCTGACGGGGAATAGGGTGGTGTCTACCCTCAGTGACACCTCGCCGATTCCCTTGTTCTTGCCTGCCGCCAGGTTGTAGTATGATGAACCGTCTGCATATTCCATGACCATACGGGCCGTCACGGGGTTGGACGCTGTGGCCATATTGAACCGCAGGGTGAAGACATCGTGGTTGCGCCAGGTGGAATCGGCGGGAATCGAGAATGTGATAAGGCGAGAGGCCGAACGGCGGGAGAATTCGAAGCGGCTGCTGAGCGGCCAGATGTCAACAGAGTCACCGGCCACTGCGATTTTCTGATTGGAGGCGGACAGTAGGTCTCCCTGACGTTCGTTCAGGATTTTGATGGTCTTGTCATAGACCTCCATGTAATCCTCGATATGATGGCCATACCATTTGTAGGATGAGTCGACCTGTTCGGCTGTGACACCGTGGGCGGCGTAGATGCTCTGTTTGAGGAGCATCTTTGTGGAGTCATTGTTGAAGTAGTTGTGGTTCAGGTCGACGACAGCTTCCCCGATATGGATGTCGGCCATCAGAGATGCCATATCGTCGGTGTCAAGCACCATTGAGTCCTTTTTGCCACATCCCGCGAGCAGAAGGGGAAGAGCCGGAAGGATTGCTGTCAGATGGAATAGCCGCTTCATCGTTCTCAGTCTTTTTTATCGTCGGGATGGTTGTCGCCGTCGGCAGATGTTCCGGCTGTATGTTTGCTGAATCTCGGCATGTCCCTGAGGAAGGGCACTTCGGAAATCTGGCCGGAGTAGAAGATTATCAGCCATATCAGTCCCACTGAGATGGCGGCATCGGCGAAGTTGAAGACGGGGGAGAAGAACAGGAAATACTCCCCGCCGACGAACGGCACCCACGTCGGCCATGTCCAGCTCACGAGCGGGAAATAGAGCATATCGACCACCTTGCCGTGGAGGAATGTCCCGTAGCCACCCTCGGGAGGGAACAATGTCGCCACATACGGTGGCATCGGATTGTCAAAAATAAGTCCGTAGAAGGCGCAGTCGATTATGTTGCCTGCCGCCCCGGCTATTATCAGCGACAGACAGACCAGATAGCCTGTACGGGCCTGAGATTTGTTGCGGACTTTCCACAGATAGTAAATCAGGAAGCCGACGGTGACTATGCGCAGGAGGGTGAGCAGCAGCTTGCTGCCGATTTCCCAGCCGAATGCCATCCCGTTGTTCTGGATGAACGCGAGCTGGAACCAGGAGAAAATCTCATAGCTTTCTCCGAGATAGAAATGGGTCTTGACCCATATTTTCAAAGCCTGGTCGATGAGCAGCACCACCAGGATGATAATCAAAGCCATCAGGCCGCGGTCTTTTCCAAGGCCGCGGCTGACGGTGTTGTCTATTGTGTTGGTTTCTGACAAGATGATTGGATTATTTGTCGGTCGGGGAAATCAGGAGTGGAATCCATCGCGCCCCGAAGGGGATACCATTACTTCTTTGAGTCAACAGAGAGAGTGGCGTGGGGGACAGCGCGAAGACGCTCCTTGGGAATCAGTTTGCCGGTCTTGCGGTCGATTCCATATGTCTTGTTCTCGATACGCACAAGCGCGTTTTGCAGGTGGGCGATGAATTGGGCCTGACGCTGGGCGAGTCTGCCTGCCTCCTCTTTTCCGAGGGTCGAGGCTCCCTCTTCCAGAACCTTGAAAGTGGGGGAGGTGTCGGCGGTGTCGTTGCCGTCAGAGTTCATGACATCGGCGCGGAGAAGGTCATATTCCTTGCGGGCTTTCTCAAGCTTCTCCAGGATAAGGACTTTGAATTCCTCAAGTTCCTCGTCGGTGTAACGGGTTTTATCAGACATTGCTTATCGTGTATTATGAAACAGTTGAACGTTTTTACATATCGGCCAGGCCGATTATCCGTCAAACGTATGATGTATGCTAAATGTTCAGGTAAACCGGGGTCTGTCGCGATAATCTCCGATGCGGGCGACGCTTTCGGGGCATCTCCCGCATCGGATTGTCTCGCTATACCTCCCGGAGAGCTGGGGAAAGGGGTTATGAAGCCTTTTCGATTTTGACCTTAACTTCGGTGCCGTCGATGTCGAGAATCTCATCCTCGGCGGGATTTTCCACCGGGGCCGCCTTCACTTCGGAGGCGAGTACCTGCGACGCGATGTATTCATTGAAATCGGCAATTGCGCCCTCCGTGAGGCTGTTCGGCTCCACGGTGACTATGATGCGGTCGGTTATGTCGTAGTCGCGGCTCTTGCGGATGTTCTGGATACGGTTGATGAGGTCGCGTGCGACACCTTCCTTGCGGAGTTCCTCTGTGATTTCGACTTCGAGAGCCACAGTCACGCTACCTTCATTGGCTACGAGCCAGCCGGGAATGTCCTCTGAATGGATATCCACGTCGGGAAGCTCAACGACGATTTCCTCACCGTCGAGGTCGAGGGTGATTTTCTCCTCGCGTTCCAGACGGGCGATTTCCTGCTGCGACATCGCGCCGATGAGTGCGGCCACCGCTTTCATCTTCTTGCCGAATTTCGGGCCGAGTTTCTTGAAGTCGGGCTTGATAGACTTGACAAGCACACCCTCCTGGTCGTCGACAAGCTTCAGCTCCTTGACATTCACCTCTGAGAGAATCAGCGGTGCCATTGCCTCAAGCTGCTGGCGGCGTTCCTCAGAGCTTACCGGAATCATCAGGGCCTGGAGCGGCTGGCGCACCTTGATGTTGACCTTGCGGCGCAGCGACAGCACAAGTGATGTGACAACCTGTGCGAGGTGCATACGCTCCTCAAGCGCGTGGTCGATAACCGATTCGTCGGCCACGGGGAAGTCGGTGAGATGAACCGAAACCACGTCCTTTCCTTCGGCTGCCAGAGCCGGGGCGGTAAGGTCGCGGTAGAGACGGTCGGCGAAGAAGGGGGAGTAGGGAGCAAGCAGTTTGGCGACAGTGGTCAGACAGGTATGCAGGGTCTGATAGGCCGAGAGCTTGTCTGTGTCGAGTCCTCCTCCCCAGAAACGTTTGCGGTTGAGACGCACATACCAGTTGGAGAGGTTGTCGTTTACGAAGTCGTTGATGAAGCGTGCCGCGCGGGTCGGCTCATAATCGTCAAGCGCTTCGGTGACATCCTTCACGAGGGTATTGAGCAGGGAGAGAATCCAGCGGTCGATTTCAGGACGCTCGGCCAGCGGCACTTGCGGTTCAGCGCCGGTGAAACCATCCACATTGGCGTAGAGGGTCAGGAAAGAGTATGTGTTGTAGAGGGTCGAGAAGAGTTTGCGTGAAACCTCCTTGATACCATCCTCGTTGAATTTCAGGTTGTCCCAGGGAGCGGAGTTGGCAATCATGTACCAACGCACGGCGTCGCTTCCGTAGGTGTCGATGGTCTTGAAAGGATCGACGGCGTTGCCGAGACGTTTCGACATCTTGTTGCCATCCTTGTCAAGCACGAGACCGTTGGAGATGACAGCCTTGTAAGACTTGGTGTCGAACACCATACCGGCTATCGCGTGAAGTGTGAAGAACCATCCACGGGTCTGGTCTACACCTTCGGCGATGAAATCGGCGGGATAGCAGGCTCCTGATTCCAGTGCCTCCTTGTTCTCGAAGGGGTAGTGGACCTGGGCATAAGGCATCGAACCGGAATCGAACCAGACATCGATGAGGTCAGTCTCGCGATGCATGGGTTTGCCCGAGGGGGAGACAAGCACGATGTCATCGACATACGGGCGATGGAGGTCGATGCGGTCGTAGTTCTCTTTCGAGTAATCGCCGGGGACGAATCCCTTGGCCTTGTAGGGATTCTCGCTCATCACACCGGCCTCGACAGCCTTGTCGATTTCAGCGTAGAGAGTAGCGATGGAGTCGATGCAGATTTCCTCCTTGCCGTCGGCTGTGCGCCAGATGGGAAGGGGGGTGCCCCAGTAACGTGAGCGGGAGAGGTTCCAGTCCTGGAGGTTCTCAAGCCATTTGCCGAAACGACCCGAACCGGTGGCGGCGGGTTTCCACTGGATTTCCTTGTTAAGCTCCATCAGGCGCTCGCGGCAGGCGGTTGTCTTGATGAACCAGCTGTCGAGCGGGTAATAAAGCACAGGCTTGTCAGTGCGCCAGCAATGGGGATAGTTGTGGACATGTTTCTCAATCTTGAAGACTTTGTCGTTCTGCTTGAGCCACATGCATATCTCGATGTCAAGGGTCTCGTCGTTCTCACCCTTTTCAGGATCGTAGGCGTTCTTGACGAATTTACCCTGCCAGGGGGTGTATGCCTCTACATCCACACTCTCTTCGACAAATTTCGGGTCGAGGTCCTCGAGCATGAAGAAACGTCCTCTGAGGTCTACCATCGGGCGGACATTGCCGTCGCGGTCGATGAGGGTCAGAGGGGGAACGCCTGCCTGACGGGACACACGGAGGTCATCCGCGCCGAAGGTTCCGGCGATATGAACGATACCTGTACCATCCTCGGTCGTCACATAGTCGCCGGGAATTACACGGAAAGCACCCTCGCCGGGGTTCATCCAGGGGATAAGCTGCTCATAGTGGAGTCCTACCAGCTCTTTCCCCTTTAGGGTTGCCACTCCCTCGAAAGGTATCAGCTTCGCTCCCTTCTCATACTCGTCGAGCTTGAGGTCGGCGGCTTTTGGATTGAACATCGAGTTCATCAGGGCCACGGCCACGACCACGGTCTCTTTCTCCCCACTGTAAGGATTGTAGGTGCGGACAACGTTATATTCGATTTCAGGGCCTACGGCCAACGCGGTGTTGGAAGGAAGTGTCCAGGGAGTGGTGGTCCAGGCCAGGAAGTAGGGCTTGCCCCAGCCCTGCATCACCTCGATGGGGTCGGTGCAGAGGAATTGGGCCACGCAGGTGGTGTCCTTCACATCGCGGTAACATCCGGGCTGGTTGAGCTCATGGGAGCTGAGACCGGTACCGGCGGCGGGGGAGTAGGGCTGGATTGTGTAACCTTTGTAGAGATAACCCTTGTCGTAAAGCTGCTTGAGCAACCACCAGCAAGACTCGATATAGCTGTTGTGATATGTCACATAAGGATTGTCAAGGTCAACCCAATAGCCCATGGAGTTGGTAAGGGTCGACCATTCCTTGGTGTATTTCATCACCTCGCGGCGACATGCGGCGTTGTAGTCATCCACAGAAATCTTTTTGCCGATATCCTCCTTGGTGATGCCGAGCGACTTTTCAACGCCAAGCTCCACGGGGAGTCCGTGGGTGTCCCAGCCGGCCTTGCGGTCAACGCGGAATCCCTTCATCGTCTTGTAACGGCAGAAAATATCCTTAATAGTGCGGGCCATCACATGGTGGATGCCGGGCATACCGTTGGCCGAGGGGGGACCCTCGAAGAAGACGAAAGGAGTGGCACCCTCGCGCAGCTCGATACTGCGGCGGAACAGGTCATCGGCGTTCCACTGGGCGAGCACCTCCTTGTTGATACTGGAAAGGTTGAAATTGTCGTATTCGGTAAACTTCATCTTTACGATTGGTTTTGAATGGGCATATCATAGGAACCTGATGGCCCCATTTTATAAAATTCACCCGCAAAGTTAGGCTTTTTCATTCAGATATACAAATAAAATAGAGGAGGATACCCTAACTCACGGTATCCTCCTCCTTCCTTACTTAGAGTGTGTGTCAACAAAGGCGAAAGGATGTGCAAAAATAAGGCTAATTCCCCGGTTGGGAAATATGAATTGTATTAAAAATTGCAAATCAGAACGGAACCGGCGAATCTGACGATGTCAGGTCGGCGCTCCCGCCGGAAAACGGGGGGCCACTGCCGTTAATCGGGTCGTCGTCACCTCCCCCCTGGTTCATACGGGAAGAGACTACGGTCTGGGTGGTATGGTAATCCTCATCCCTGTTCTGGAATCTGGCGTAATGGCTGACGAAGCGCATCTTCACGTCGTCAACTTTACCCGAACGGTGCTTGGCGACAATGAACAGCGCCAGACCGCGTATGTCGTTGCCCTCGGCATCCTCCCCGCTGTGGAGGTAATACTCGGGTCTGTGGATGAAGCATACGATGTCGGCATCCTGCTCGATGGCCCCCGATTCACGGAGGTCGCTCAGCTGGGGTCGCTTGGAGTTGCTGTCTGTGCCTCGGCTTTCCACCGAACGGTTGAGCTGCGACAGGGCGATTATCGGGATGTTCAGCTCCTTGGCGAGCTGTTTGAGGTTTCGGGAAATCATGGAGACCTCCTGCTCGCGTGAGCCGAATTTCATTCCGGAGGCGTTCATCAGCTGCAGGTAGTCGATTATCAGGATTTTCACGCCGTGTTCGCGTACCAGTCGCCGGGCCTTTGTCCTGAGTTCGAAAATCGACAGGGAGGGGGTGTCGTCGATAAACAGCGGGGCGTTGTAAAGGGGCTTCACCCCCGCCATTAGCTTGTCCCAGTCGGTCGGGGTGAGGCGTCCGCTCTTGATTTTCTCACCCTCCACCTCGCAAGCGTTGGATATCAGACGGTTCACGAGCTGGAGGTTGCTCATTTCCAGTGAGAAAATAGCAGTCGGGATATTGAGGTTTACCGCCATGTTCTTCGCCATCGACAGCACGAACGCTGTCTTACCCATAGCGGGACGGGCGGCTATGATGATAAGGTCGGAGTTCTGCCATCCCGAGGTCAGTTTGTCGAGTTCGCGGAATCCGGTTTCAAGTCCTGACAGACCTGATTCACGGTTGGCGGCCGCCTCAATCTGTTCCAGGGCCTGCTTTATGACGGGGTCGATCTGGGTGACATCTTTCTTTACATTGCGCTGTGAAATCTCGAAGAGCCGTCCTTCGGCTTCCTGGAGGAGGTCATCCACGTCGTTTGACTCGTCGAAAGCTTTCTCCTCGATTTGCGCCGAGAAGTTGATAAGTTCACGGGCAAGGTATTTCTGGGCCACGATGCGGGCGTGGAACTCAACATGCGCTCCTGATGCCACGCGGGCGGTCAGTTCGGATATAGCCGCAGGCCCTCCGACATTTTTCAGCTCACCGTTGGCCCTTAGGCGTTGGGTCACGGTCAGCATGTCTATCGATTGCTGAGACGCGCCGAGCTGCTGGATGGCCTCGTAGATTTTCTGATGTCCCGGGTCATAGAAACATTCCGGTTTCAGCAGGTCGCAGACGGTAGTGTAAGCGTCCTTCTCAAGCATGAGGGCACCGAGGACAGCCTCTTCGACCTCAAGGTCTCTGGGGGCTATGCGGCCCTCCTTCTCAAGGAGTTGCTGTTGTAGCCGTTTTGCGTCGGAATAACTGTTCTTGCGTGGATATTTCGTCGGTTGTTGTTCAGCCATGATAATGATTGGTAGTTAGCGGAAAGGTTCAGAGACTTTCATAAGGTATCGAGAAGGTGTCGCCTTGGAGAGGGTCACCTGTGCGCAATCCCTTTGACAGCCAGGCCACACGTTGTGACGAGCGGCCATGGTTGAAGGAGTCGGGCACTTCACGGCCTGTCGCTTTTTTCTGGAGATAATCGTCGCCGATTTTGGAGGCCGCTTCGATGGCGTTTTCGACATCGCCCGGTTCGATTGAGCCGAACATCTCATTGTCGAGATGCGCCCAGACTCCGGCGAAGTAGTCGGCCTGCAGCTCCAGGCGGACACTCATGCGGTTTGACTCCCGTTCGGACATCCTCGCCATCGCCTCATGGGCCTGGTCAAGTGTGCCGAGCAGATGCTGCACATGGTGCCCTACCTCGTGGGCGATGACATACGCGTAGGCGAAATCCCCTCCGGCTCCGATTGTCGATTCCATCTGTTTGAAGAAATCGAGGTCGATATAGACTGTCTCGTCTGCCGAGCAATAGAACGGGCCGACCTGAGAGGTGGCGTTGCCGCATCCCGACTGCACAGAGCCGGTGAACATCACCAGTCTCGGGCAGCGGTATTCACCCCAGCCTTGGCGACGGAACTCCGCAGTCCATACATCCTCCGTTCCGGCGAGAACCTTGGCGGTGAGGTCGGCCAGTCTCTCATCCTCCGCGTCGGGCTGATAGGCCTGTTCGGTCTGCTGGCCCGCTCCCTGGCGGACGACAGTGCCGATGACATCGCCTATGTCCCCTCCGCTGAGCAGGGTTATGATGCCGGCCACGATTATGCCGACGATACCGCCGCCTATACCCACGGCGCGTCCAGAGAGCCCTCTCCGGTCTGATATGTTGTTGCTTCTGCGTCGTCCGTCAAGTCTCATGTCACTTCTGTTATGGTCGTATTATGGATTATTAGCAGACAAAGTTACACAAATTCAGACAAAAATCCGTAACTTCGTCCTCTAAATATATAAACGTTTTTTCAACACGAAATTTCTCACATCAAGATAAAAATATGCGCAACGGTTTTTTCAGAGTGGCGGCCTGCGTACCCCCCGTCAGGGTGGCGGATGTCAGGGCCAACGCCGAAGCGATAATCGATATGCTCCGGCAACTTGACCGGAAAGGGGTAGAGCTTGCGGTCTTCCCTGAACTGTGTGTGACCGGCTACACCTGTGGCGATCTTTTCCATAATGACCTGCTTCTGGAAGCTGCCGGAGACGCTGTCAGGGAAATCGCCGACGTGACCAAGACAATGCGGGTAAATGCTGTCATAGGTTCTCCCATGCTTTTTGACAACCGGCTGTATAATTGTGCGATAGTCGTGGGGCAGGGTATGACGAAACTGACTGTCCCAAAGACATATCTCCCGAATTACAATGAATTCTATGAGCGCCGTCTCTGGTCGCCTGCTCCCCGGGTGCCTGACTCCGACGAGTCGCAGATGCCTGTCTCGGCCAACAAACTTTTCCAGGTCAACGGAGTGAAGGTAGGCATAGAGATATGTGAAGACCTGTGGGTACCGGTTCCACCCTCATGTCACGCAGCTCTCGCGGGCGCAAAGGTGATTGTCAATCTCTCCGCCTCCCCCGATATAATTGGCAAATATGACTATCTGCGCGACCTGATAGCTCAGCAGTCTGCCAGATGTGTCTGCGGTTATGTCTATGCGGCCGCCGGGTTCGGGGAGTCCTCGACCGACCTTGTTTTTGACGGCAAGGGTATAATCGCGGAGAACGGCAGGATTCTCGCCGCGACTCCCCGCTGGCAGGAATCTCCCCAGATGGTCATCTGTGACATCGACATAGAGATGATAACCCGCGACAGGCTGCATATCGGGACATTCGCCGAGTGTGGCGACCGCGAGAATGCCGGAGTCGCTTACCCCGTCGTCCAGCAGATAAATCTCAACCTCAGCGAACTGCTTGACCCTGACAGCAATGAGTCGCTTCGCGAGAAACTTGACAAGATTATGGGGTCGGATGACTCCTCAGAAGGGAGTGATGACGATGCACCCGGATTGCTCCGCACGGTAGACCCCCATCCCTTCGTCCCGTGGGATGACAATGAGATAGACCGCCGGTGTGACGAGATTATCAATATCCAGGTGGCGGGATTGGCCCAGCGTCTCAAGGCTACCGGATGCAAATGTCTGGTTGTCGGGATTTCCGGCGGACTGGATTCGACGCTTGCCCTGCTTGTGGCCACCCGTGCCTTTGACAGGCTGAAGCTTGACCGCAAGGGGATAATCGGAGTGACGATGCCGGGCTTCGGCACCACCGGGCGCACTCATTCAAACGCGCTGACCCTTATGGATGCCCTCGGGGTGACATTCCGCGAGATTCCTATCGGCCCAGCTGTCGAACTGCATTTCAAGGATATCGGTCACGACCCTGAGGTCAAGGATGTCACATATGAGAATTGTCAGGCCCGCGAACGGACTCAGATTCTGATGGATGTGGCCAATCAGGAGGGTGGAATGGTGCTTGGCACCGGCGACCTCTCGGAGCTTGCTCTCGGATGGGCCACCTACAATGGTGACCATATGTCGATGTATGCCGTCAATGCCTCTGTTCCCAAGACTCTGGTCAAATATCTTGTCAGATGGTTTGCCCTGAGGTCAGAGAATCCCGATATGGCGGAGGCTCTTGTCGACATCATAGATACGCCGGTTTCCCCGGAATTGCTTCCTCCCGACGCGTCAGGGAAAATCGCCCAGAAGACTGAAGACCTTGTCGGCCCTTATGAGCTGCATGACTTTTTCCTCTTCCACACATTGCGTTACGGTTTCCCACCGGCGCGGATTTTCTATCTCGCCTGCCAGGCATTCTGGGTTCAGCATCGCCGCAAGACCTATCAGGGAAAGGGTGGTATGGAAGTCGGACGTTACGAACCGCGTGAGATCCTGAAATGGATGAAGGTTTTCTATGTCCGATTCTTCAACCAACAGTTCAAACGCTCCTGTATGCCTGACGGCCCCAAGGTTGGTTCGGTGTGTCTTTCCCCGCGTGGCGACTGGCGGATGCCTTCCGACGCATCCTCAGCCATCTGGCTCGCGGCTGTCGACCGCCTGGCCGACTCCCTCAATGAGGAATAATCAACCCTCTTCCGTTCGCTTGAAAACACGCTTCCGTTGGCGCGAGGTAAGGCCGATAGGCCGCAACCGAAGCGGTAACCCACGGTAATGGGATGGAACGATAAATTCCGAAGGAATCTTTTTTGATGTATATAACCGTGGGTTACCGCTTCGTGCCAGCCCACAAGGGGCTTTGCACTCGCGCCAACCCACGGCTATTCAGACAAAGGATTCCTTCGGAATCGTCCGGGAAAAATATAATTTTATTCCAGAAAATATAACCTGATATATCTGATATATTATGATAGGTAACTGTTCAAAATTATTTTATATTGTGATAAAATCATCATATTATGATAAAAGAGACTGTCTAACAAGTTTGGACAGTCTCTTTTTATAGTCTAAACTGGCTAAAAAATAAGGCTTTCGCGCTGAAATTCAGCTTGAAAGCCTTTGTCATGTCATGAATATTTTGTAAATTTGGGTTGCAATTAAATCACTAATAATCATGGCATAACATGGCAAAGTTAGCGATAAAATCCGACAATAGAAAACAGAATCTGCTCCTTCCACCATCGCTGGATGAGCTCGTTCCTGAAAATCACATGGTAAGGGTGGTCGATGCAGTCATAGACCGTCTTGACATCAGCGATATCCTCTCGACCTACCGGGGCGGAGGTAACAGTGCCTTTAATCCCAAGATGATGCTCAAGGTGCTGGTCTTCGCATATCTGAGCAATGTATACTCCTCGCGGCGCATCGAGGACCTTCTCAGGAGGGATATCTATTTCATGTGGCTTGCAGGCATGAAGCGTCCCGACTTCCGCACTATCAATTACTATCGTGGCAAACGGCTGAAGGATGGCTTTGACGCAGTGTTTACCCAAGTGGTCAGGCTGCTCCATGAAGAAGGCTTTGTGTCGTTGAAAGTACAGTATATCGACGGGACAAAGATAGAATCGGTAGCCAACAAGTACACGTTTATATGGCGCGGTTCGGTAGAGAAATACGATGCCCGACTCAAGGCGAAAACCGAGGCTTTGCTCAGACAGATAGAACAGAGTCACGTTATTGAGAATCAGGAGAATCCCGTGTCTGAGGAACTTACGGCCGATGAAGTTGCCAAAAGGGTTGAACGCATCAGGGAAAAGGTTGATGCGGATAACCTGAGCAAGGAAGAACGCAAGGCTCTGAAACAGGTAGAGACGGACGCCGTGCCGAGGATGAACCGATATAAGGAGCAGCTCGAAACCATGGGTTCCCGCAACTCATACTCCAAGACCGACCCCGACGCCACGTTCATGCGCATGAAAGAGGACGCCATGCTCAACGGTCAGCTTAAACCGGGCTATAATGTGCAGATCTCCACTGAGAACCAGTTCATAACCAACTTCGGTATCTATCAGCGTCCTACCGATACCCTCACGATGATCAGCTATCTGGAGTCGTTTAAAACCCGATACGGTATGCAAAGTGAGGAAATCGTTGCCGACAGCGGTTACGGCTCGGAGGAGAACTACGAGTACATGTTCCGCAACGGCATGACGCCATATGTCAAATACAACATGTTCCATGTCGAGCAGCGGCGCAGCTATCGCAACAATCCTTTCAGAGTGTCAAACCTTTTCTACAATCCCGTTGATGACTTCTATGTCTGCCCGATGGGACAGAAAATGAAATTTGTCCGTCAGGAAAAACGCTATACTGCCAGCGGCTACCAACAGACAGTCAGTGTATACAGGGCGAGCCGATGTCAGGGTTGCCCCCTAAGGGGACAATGTCATAAATCCAAACGCGACCGACAGATAGAAGTGAACCACACGCTTGACGACTATAAAGCCAGAGCAAGAGAGCTTCTTACAAGTGAGCAGGGGTTGAAGCATAGGAGTAATCGCCCGATCGAACCGGAAGCAGTGTTCGGCCAGATAAAGGAATGCGGCAGGTTCAGGCGACTCAGGCTAAAGGGGCTGACCGGAGCGAAAATCGACTTCGGTCTGAAAGCGCTTGCTCATAATCTGAGAAAACTTGCCCAGGCATGGGCAAAATCCTCTTTTTGTTATAAATTTTTGTCTTCGGAAACAGCGAAACAGCTTTATACGAACCCTCATTTAAACTTTTGCCCAAAGATTATATCTGGAGTGGCAAAGGCTGCCTGAATCTTCTGATTTTGTGTATAAAATTATTACTGTCCGCTAAACCCTAAAGTAGTGAGTCCAACTTCATGAAAAGCAGA
>URLF01000042.1 GCA_900548705.1 uncultured Porphyromonadaceae bacterium
GTACTCGCCCCCCACCACAGGAACGGCGATGTCATCGGTGCCCTTCAGTCCGTCTCCGATGAGGATGGGACAGCCCACTGTCAGCGGCGTAAACCCATTTTCCCAGGCGCATTCCAGGTGTTCCAGAGCATTTTTCCGGCTTCCGGGGTACATCGTGTTGCAGTCGGTGAGGAAAGGCTTACCCCCCAGCTCCTTGACCACGTCCGCCACCGCCCGGGCGTAATTGGGCCGGAGATAGCTGATGTTGCCCAGCTCTCCAAAGTGCAGCTTGATGGCCACGAATTTGCCATCCATGTCGATCTGGCCGACCCCGGCAGCCCGGATGAGCTTTTTCAGCTTGGCGGGCAGCCCGTCGCCAAAGGCCCGTGTGCGGAAGTCGGTAAAATAGACCTTCGCTTTTTCCATAGGGTTCTCCACTCCTGTTCCAATGAATTTCCATTACAGAATACACCCAGACCAGGGAACCCGTCAAGCTGGAGCAGGGTTCTGTCCTGGAAAAATTAGGCCAGCCGCCTTACCGCCGGAATAGTCTTTTCAAGCAGGTCCGAACAGGGCTGCCCTTCCTCCGAAATGAGACGGGGGCGCGCAGCACTGCATCCTCCATGAGTACCTCGTGGCAGTTAATGGGACTGGAATGAGAGGGCACTGATGTGTAGATCCCATCGGGCCCCATACGCCGGGCCTTGGTGTTATCCATGCGCTGCGCCTCAATGATCCGGTGGATCTTAGCCCGGGCCTGCCGGCTGCGGATCGGGCAAGCCACTTCCACCCGGCGATCCATATTTCGGGTCATGAAGTCAGCGGATGAGAGGTAAATCAGCTCATCCCCCTCCCTGCCAAACAGATAGATGCGGGCATGTTCCAGATATCGGCCCACGATGCTGGTCACTTGGATGTGCTCCGTCTCCCCCTCTACACCGGGCAACAGACAGCAAATCCCCCGGACGATCATCTCCACCTCCACACCTGCCTGAGATGCCTGATGAAGTTTGCGAATCAGCTCCAGGTCGGTCACGGAGTTAAGCTTGAGAAAGATATATCCCTGAGGTCCTTTGGCAATCTCCCGGTCGATGAGCGCCAGCAAGCGGCTCTTCATTGCGTTTGGTGCCACCAGCAGGCGGCGGTATTCCCCTTCCAGGTTGCCGATGGCCAGATTTTTGAAAAATTCCACTGCGTCCGCGCCGATTTCCGGATCCGCTGTAATATAGGACAGGTCCGTATACTGGGCGGCGGTCTTTTCATTGTAATTTCCGGTGCCCACCTGAGTGATGTAAGACACGCCGCTGCGGTCCTTCCGGGTGATGAGGCACACCTTGGAATGGACCTTATAGGAGTCGAAGCCATAAAGGATGCGCCACCCCGCCTCCTCCAGCTGCTGGGACCAGTCGATGTTGTTCTGTTCGTCAAACCGGGCCCGCAGCTCGATCATGACCGTAACATCCTTGCCATTCTCTGCGGCGTTGCACAGGTACTCCACCAACTTGGCCCGTTTGGCCAGACGGTAGATGGTGATTTTGATGGAGATAACCGCTGGGTCGTCCGCCGCCTCCCGAAGCAGATGGAGAAAGGGCTCCATCGTTTCATAGGGATAGGACAGCAGCACGTCATGGCGCAAGACCTGGCGTGTGATGTTCTCCCCCGGCGTCAGCCCGGCGGGAAACTGGGGCGTGAAGGGGGGATCGGTCAGTTCTTCCCGCAGGGCAGGAGAGAGCTTGTCCGCCAAGGAGAATACATATCCCATTTTCATCGGGGATGCGGTAACATACACCTGGGCAGCCGTCAGGTCCAGGCGCTGGCAGAAATACTTTTGGAACCGGCCGCTGACCGCACAGCTCAGCTCCAGCCGGACGGGGGCCAGCTTGGTTCGGGAGCGCAGCAGCTTTCTCATCTGGGCCCGGAAATCCTCATCCACCTCGAAGGCCTCGTCGTTGGGGGTGATATCGGCGTTACGGGTGACACAGAAAACCGTCTTTTCCACCACTTCGTAGCCCCGGAAAATCTTCTCCACTTGGCTGAGCAGAATATCTGCCGTATGAATATAGCGCACTTGGGCCCCAGGCAGGAATACCACCTCCGGCAGAGAGGCGGGCACTGGGATAAAGCCGAACATCTCCCCCCGCTTATCCCGGAGCAGGGCGCCTACATGGAGTACTTTGTTTACTAGGTGGGGAAAGGGATGGTGACTGTCCACGATCTGCGGGGAGAGAATGGGATCCATTTCCTGGGCAAAGTAGTGCTTGAGGTATTTGTGCTCCGGCTTTTCCAGGCGGTTTAGGTCCAGTTCACATATACCGTATTCTTCTAACTCCCGTTGGAGGCTGGCGCAGATCTCGTCCTTTCGCCGGATGAGGGGGCGGACCGCGTCAAAGATAGCCTCCAGTTGCTGCCGGGCGGTCAGTCCCGACTTATTATCCACCGAATTTTCTCCCATGAGGGTCATGTCGTGGAGACTTCCCACCCGTATCATGAAGAACTCGTCCAAATTGCTGGTGAAAATGGACACAAATTTCAGCCGCTCCAGAAGGGGAACCGTATTGTCCACCGCCTCCAGCAGCACCCGCTCGTTGAACCGCAGCCAGGACAGTTCCCGGTTCTGGGTATACCGCAGATGGGTCTCAGTCATGGCGGCTCTCCTCCTCCAGCATATACATGAGGTACCCTTCCCGGACGCCATAGGGACTTGCGGCAAACGACCGGCACTGGTAGCGGTTTGCTACCGCCTCCAAAATTGCCAAGCCGGGCAGCAGGGTATGCAGCCGGTTGAAAACCAGGAGCAGGGGGCTAATCAGGAATCACAGCCTGCCGCTACTGACAACAGGAATAACGGTAACATGAATGCCCAACAGCCGAGAAAGAACCCTCCCGGGGTGTTCGGTCGCAATGTGGATGAGTCGTTCGGGTCATTCTTCCCGCGTATGGGTGGCAAGAGCTTCACTCCCCGTTCCCAGCGCGAACGTGAGGAGGCCGCCGCAGCCGCCGCTTCCGCTCCGATTATTATCAGGGAACCGCAGTCGATGGGACAGCAGCCGGATTTCAAGGGGAAGAAGGGAAAGAAAGGCAAGCTTGCCGCAAAGCAGCCTATGCCCCCTATGCCGGTATATGATTTCAGCGGATTCCTTGAGACATCTGGTGTGTTGGAGGTGACTCCGGAAGGCTTCGGATTCCTTCGTTCGGGCGATTTCAATTATCTGCCTTCTCCAGATGATGTGTTGGTTTCGCATCAGCAGATCAAGCAGTACGGCCTGAAGAATGGTGATGTGGTGGAATGTGAGATTGCGCCCCCCAAGGAGGGTGACAAGTATTTCCCGATGACGAAGGCCTTGCGTATCAATGGCCGTTCACCTGAATTCATCAGGGACAGGGTGCCTTTCGAGCATCTTACTCCGCTTTTCCCCAACGAGAAGTTCAACCTTACTGGCGGAGCGAGAACCAACAATATATCGACGCGTGTGGTTGATATGTTCTCACCTATCGGAAAGGGCCAGCGCGCCCTGATTGTGGCTCCTCCCAAGACCGGTAAGACTATATTGCTTAAAGATATCGCCAACGCGATTGCTGAGAATCATCCTGAGGTATACATAATGATTCTGCTCATTGACGAGCGTCCGGAGGAGGTGACCGACATGAGCCGTTCGGTAAATGCCGAGGTTATCGCGTCGACATTTGATGAGCCGGCCGACCGTCATGTGAAGATTGCCGGGATTGTGCTTGAGAAGGCCAAGAGGATGGTGGAATGCGGTCATGACGTGGTGATTCTGCTTGACTCCATCACTCGTCTGGCGAGAGCTTACAATACCGCACAGCCTGCATCTGGCAAGATTCTCTCCGGAGGTGTGGACGCTAACGCGTTGCAGAAACCCAAGCGATTCTTCGGAGCTGCCCGTAACATCGAGGGTGGCGGTTCTCTCACAATCATAGCCACGGCCCTGACCGAGACCTCTTCAAAGATGGATGAGGTTATTTTCGAGGAATTCAAGGGTACTGGCAATATGGAGTTGCAGCTTGACCGCAAGCTCTCCAACAAGCGTATTTTCCCTGCTGTCGATATCATGGCATCCTCTACACGCCGCGACGACCTGTTGTTGCGTCAGGAGACTCTTAACCGTATGTGGATTCTGCGCAGGTTCCTCTCCGACCGTAATTCCATCGAGGCTATGGAATTCATCAAGGACAGGATGGAGCGTTCGGCAGACAATGACGAGCTGCTGCGCACGATGGGAGATTGACATCCGGAATATCTTCACGACACAACACCCTGAACCCCACGCGGGTTCGGGGTGTTTTATTTTTATAAATAACGATAAACCGTGATGATGTCAGAAATCGACATAAGGATTGCCCGGATTTCAGAGGTGGCGGGGAAAAACCATCTCCACCGTTGGGAAATGTTGCGTTATGGCAATAATCCAGAGGATATCATAATTGATATGAAGGCGAGGGTGGAGGGTGACTCCGCTTCTGAAAGCCTTACACTTCGGCTGGAGGTGATGTATAGTTATATGCGGTCGATGGTGAGACGTCCGTTGCTGGATTATGCGGTCGATGTGGTTTTCGAGATTCCCTCGATTGCGGATTATGTCGGGTTCTCGTCGGGACGGGACCGTGTCGACATTCCACCGTCGTTGATGGCTATGATGCTCAATGTGGCTATCGGCGCGTTAAGGGGGATGATTGCCCAGAAGACTGCCGGTACTCCGATTGAAGACCGCCCGTTGCCTCTGGTGAATGTCTCCCAGCTTGTCAGCCGGCTTATCTATGGCGACAGGCCTTCGTCGAGGACAATACCTGTCGACTCCCAGATTTGTGTATGAATTGAATAAAACGTTTTGACTATGAAAAAGATTCTGATGACTATCAGTATGGGGCTTGTCTCCATGGCGGTTACTGTAGGCGCATGGACTGTCCCTGATGAGACGCTCCATTACAGTGTGAATTTCAAATGGGGGCTGATTGATGCCAATGCAGGGATTGCGACGCTGACCACTGAAAATATGCCGGGCACCGGGCAGTTCAAGGCTACCCTTACCGGAAAATCAGTGGATTTGATGGGGCATTATTACGCTGTGGGAGATACGATGGTCGGGACTGTGATGGCTGAAACCATGCAGCCGGTCTATACCCAGCATCTGTCCCGCGAGGCGGGGATGTTCTCAATCGAGACTGTGACGTATGACACTTCCGGAAATTCCTCGCTTGGCAAGATTGTGAAGGAATTGCCTGACGGAAAGGTTGTGAGGTCGCGTGTGAGCCATTATGGAGGCGGGCTGACGCTTGATTTGCTCGCGGTGTTCTATTATATCCGCCAGATAGAATATGAGAAGATGACTCCGGGGGAGTGTGTGAAGGTCAATATTTTCTCGGGAAAGAATCCGGAGATGTTGACTGTCACATATGATGGGACGAGAGTGATAAGTTTTGACGGGACAGACCGTCAGGTATATGATATTTCGTTGACATTCTCGGCCGAAGATGGAGGGCATGTCAACACCGACCGGATGAATGTGGCTGTCTCCTCGGATGAAGACCGCATTCCTCTCTTGATAAATGGGAGTCTTAAAATAGGTCATCTGATTTGCCGTTATGTCGGTGACCTTACGGATTGATGGCTGTCGGTTATGTCTCGGTTTAAACCTTGGAGCATGAGCCACGTCATATAAGGTATGAAAAAACAATTGATTAGAGAGAGCAGGCTCGGTGTCATGGCTATGGCGACGAGGCTGATGTTGCTGATGACGTTGTTGTTTCCGCTTGGTATGACGGAGGCACGCGCTGAATCATGGTCTGTCCCTAAGGAGACATTGACATATGATGTCATGTATAAATGGGGGCTGATAAACAAGAAAGCTGGATCTGTGGCCATCACGACCGGCATCCCGTCCTCCGGTACCCGTTTCAAGGCTGTTCTTACCGGGGCCACCGCTCCGTGGGCTGACAAGTTCTACCGCGTAAGGGACACGTTGCGCGGCACGATTGACAGCCGGAATTTCCTGCCATACAAGTATGAGAAAATCGCGTATGAGGGTGGGGATTTCAGCCATGATGAACTTGAGTTCTCCAGAAAGGGCAACACCACGCAGGCATCGGTGATTCATCGACGTAAGCGCAAGAAGGATACGGAGGTGTCTGTATCGGAGAAGGTGCTTGAGGCCACGGGAGCTACTCTCGATATGCTCAGCTCGTTCTATTATATGCGGCATCTTGATTATGCCTCAATGAAAGGGGGGCAGACAGTGAGGTTGAATGTCTTTTCCGGGAGCCAAAAGGAGATATTGACGATTCACTATGACGGTATCGAGGATGTGACGATTGGTAAGAAGAAATATCCCTCGTATCATATAACATTCACATTCACATCAGGTTCCGGCAAGAAGACATCCGATAATATGGATGCGTGGCTTTCTATGGATTCGGCAAAGATTCCTCTGCTGCTTGAGGGTAAGTTGCCGGTAGGAAAAGTAAGATGTTTCTACACCGGACAGATTCCGTCCAAATGACGGCCTGTAAAGGATGTGAAGATTAAGTTAAACGTGTTAAGAATTTGATTTGGACATCCGGAATAAACAAATTTTAAACACTTTTAGCTACAAACGCTTATCAAAACGATATTAGCGGTTGTTATATAGATAAAATGAGGAAAATAAATAAGCATATCAAAGAAAAATTTCAATAAACATCCCTCGTCCTTTTTATCGGGTAGTGATACCAGATACTGAGGCTCTCATAAATAAATAGTTGAAACGTGAAGAGCGGGTTAGAGGATTCTAATCCGCTCTTTTTGTGTATCGGTGGGGGAGTGGCTTTATCGGATACCCGTTACATTACAGGATAGACAAATGAGACAACGCGCCAACGGCTTGATGGTCGTTGACGCGTCGTGTTATTGCAAACTTAGAGATTATGTCAGTCAGGAACCTGTCCGAAACGGTTGGGATAAGGTTCTCCGGGAGTAGCGGCGAGAATGATGAACCAGATCTGGCCAATCAGAGGAACCAGGGAAATGAAAATCCATCCGGCACCCTTGCCGATATCATGCATACGTCGCGCGCTGACCGCCAGCCCGGGCAAAATCGTAATCAGACCGAAAATAGAACTGAGGATGTTTACGAATCCCGGAATTTCGCCATTCGGACCGGCGAACAGCCAGCCGAATAAGGCGAGAACAACATACACAAATAATTCGAACAGAGCGAAATACCAGAACTCTGATCTGGAAGCTCGTCCCGAAAAAGTGACGAACTTAGAGAACACACTTGAAACAGATTGATTAAATGTCATAACAGCACATTTTAAAGTTTGTTTATAAGGAATAACATTCCCTGTCAAGTTAAAGTTCGATAATGCGTCACCCTATCGTTAAAATCCGGAATCCTTTACCAATACAACTTTTACGGTCGTATAATGCATCATATCAGATGATTAATTATGTAAACCCACATATAAATGAAGTATCTCGCCACGGATTTGTCGATATTCTCCATCGACATACAAAATAAAACCATTTAAAAATTTGCTCAATTGAAAATAAATGCCTACCTTTGCATCGCTTTTGAGAGGAATGCCTGCCATTCACTTTCCCAAGCCCAAGGAGATTCGCTAGCTCAGCTGGTAGAGCACAACACTTTTAATGTTGGGGTCCTGGGTTCGAGCCCCAGGCGGATCACAGAAGTATTCGGCAGAATACTCAAAACACTGCAACTGGTTCAGTAGCAGTGTTTTTTCTTTATGTCCAAACGGCATCTGAGTGCGCCCTGTGCGATACACGCGTGGGCAAATCGTGGGCAAACAATCCGTGGGCATTTTTGGGGTCAAGCCGAAATTTCGGTGCATTTGTTAAATCCGGGCGAATGGAGTGTTAAAAATTAGGCGTATAGCTTGACGAGCCTGAAGATGAAAAAATCACGGTCACGGACACCTCGCATCTGGGAGCGGAAGATCTTGACCTTAGAGTTGAAGGCTTCGGCCGAGGCATTGGTCGCGCGACGCCGGAAGTAGTTGAGGATAGTGGGGGCGTGGTTCTTGAAAGTCTTGATTACAGAGCGGAAGTTGTTGTTGGCCAGTGCTGACACCTTTTCATACCATTCGTTCATTTTTCCCATGGCTTTTGTCGGAGAGATTTTGGAGTTGAATATGCGGCGCAAATCCATAGCCAGGCGGTATGCGGCTTTAAGTATGGGATAGTGTTTGAACAAAATGTTTGCGCGATGACGCTGTATGTCAGTCCATTTATTCTGCGACATCATAAGTGTGTGCTTGCTGCGGGCAAGTATCTGGCGCATGGTCTCGCCGTTGGAGTATGTCGCAGGAGGCACAGCTTTGTCTCGGTCGTTTTCTTCGGCGATAAGCTGACGGCGTATGTCGATACGGATTTCATCAACAGCCTCATTATAGACCTGTTGCACGTGGAAGCGGTCATTGACAACATGTGCGTTGTAGAACACCTCGGCGGCTATCAGCATCATTGACGGCGACAAGTCGCAGGTCACTTCTTTCACTTTGCGTCTGACAGACTTGCCCATCGCACCTATGAGTATGGAGATGATTTCGTCGCTTTTCGTGCCCGGAATTGCAGCGGCAAGAGTACCCCTGCCGCCGTGGCCATCCTTGTTGGTCAGGAAAGTCCACACCTCACCATTGCTCAGGCAGGTCTCGTCAAGGCTCATGTGCGGCCCGATGTTGGCAGTGTTGAAGTAAAACCCACAACAGAGTTCGTTCTCGCACCACTGGGCGTAGCCGCTCAGCTTATTGCGGTACAAGTCAGCGAAATACTTGCCGTTTACGCAGTACATCTGCGCTATGTGCTTAATCGACAGGGCTGTCGTCTCCACCTTCGTCTTTTAAAAAAGCCACGAACTCGGCACTGAGTCGTGTCCCTTCCTCGTTGGGAAGCTCAAGGTCGTAGGAGTATATCTCGTTTGTTTTCCTGTCCCACCATTTGTTCTTGCGCATATGAAGATATACAGGCCTGCCACGCATGGGATAATCCTGTATCGTTACATAATCCGTGTATCCACGGGCCACTATGTTGGGATTGCGGTAATCCTCGTCCGACAGCTTCTTCTTCTCATCAAGCCATATATCGTATGACTGGTCGGTACGTTCGAAACGCACCATCTCAAACAGTTCATCCATCCCCTCGGGAAGGCACATCCATATTGCATCTGCTATTTTTATGATGCAAATTTAACACTTCCCACAAAATTTATGCACCGGGATTTCGGCTTGACCCCATTTTTGCCCACGATTGAAAATCCCGATACCTTACTCTCGCGGTATTAGAACTTTAGAGATGAATTCCCGCATTTATGGTGGGGTTCTGAACCTAAAATAGCCATCAGAAGCCTCAGATTTCGCGAAAATTGAGCGAATATTAACATTTGTTATATATTGTAGGTCATATAGGTAACTATTCAGCGGACACGCTGATGTATTCGCCATTTAGAAAAGGGCGAGTATGGCGTTGTATGGGGAGCTGCCGTGCTTCTTCGTTGTCTCGACGATTGAGTGCAGGTCCATGAAGGCGTCGGCTCCTTGGTCAGACCGAAAGCATCCGGAGTTCTTTAATTTGATTTTCAACTTTCGTATCCCGCGCTCGGAGGCATTGTTGTCAGGTGGTATTGCCGGATCTCGCAAAAAATTGAAGATATAGTCCCGGCATTTGAGCAGGCCGTTCCTGAACGTGGTAAACTTTTCGTTCAGCTTCGACAGATTTTCGTCAATTAGTTTGTCCAGACGTTCCAGCCACGATTGGGGATCAATAGATTCCGTGGGCGTCTGATTGCGCTCATGTATCGCTTCCTGAAAGAGCTTTTCCACCGACTTTGACCACTGCTGCTCTTTGTCAAGTTCGTTTAGGTACTGGCATTCGCGAAGCAGATGTGCAAGACATACCTGATGATTGAGGAAGTGAAGCGCGAAGTATGCGCTGTGACGGTCTGTGACGGCCGTCATTCTTTCGAGCGAGTCTCCGAATCGGTCCTCAAGCTCCTGGCCCTTGCGGCTTTTACCGTGGAATACCAAAGTGAAATACACGGTCTGTGCTATCCATGCCCGGTCAAGACGTCTGTTGCAGTAACATCCGGATTCATCAAAGCCGACTACTGCGGATTGCATTATGTATTCTTTGATTTTCTCGATGGCGGGCTCGGCAGCTCGTTTGGCCTCGTTAATCCAGTTGACCATCGAACCCTGACTGATTTCAAGTCCGAACACCTCTTTGAAAAATGAGGATATCCGGTTATACGGTAGGAACTGAACCGTGGAAAGGTATACGACAAGACCCTTTACCGACGAGTCGTATACAACTGCATTTGAACGACGGCGTTCCGTATGTGACTTGACACGTTTGCCGCAGATGCGGCAGACCTTGACATAGTGACGTACTTCCGTTATCAGAGGCTTCAGTTCCGGCAATGAGATTATTTGAGTGATGTAATCAAGCTCCATGTCGCATCCCTCTAAAGAATCCCCGCACGCATCGCAGATCTCCGCGCTTTTCTCAACTACTGTGTCTGCAGAGTCTGTCATTTCGAGCGTACTTCCTTTCATGGCCTTGTTGACCTCCGGGTTTCTTTCCCGTGGGTTTGCGAAGAGAATGTGTCCGGCGGATAATCTCATCCTTCATCTTTTCCTTCGATGGAGGCGTGCTGCTGTTGCCGGAGTTCTTCGGCGGTTCCTCGTATTGGGAAAGACGTCTGCGGAGCTCGATTATCTCTTTATCCTTCTTCTTCAGTATCCGCTCCAGATCCTTTATTTTCTTGAGTTGAGCCTGTCCGTTTCGGTTAATCTGACATATGGTCGCGTGTTGTGAATCGATGGTTTTCTGCATCGACTCAATCTGCGAGGACAACCCGCGGAGTACTTCCGTTATGTCGTTAACCTGCTGTTTCAGCAATACAAAGATACAAATTTCGTTTGGCATAACCAAATAAAATCGCATCTAAATTTCGTAAAACCAACAGATTATATGTCTATTATTCCTTGCTTATGCATGCGGTTTTTGTCCCAGCTTGACTACCTCAGCGTGTCCGCTGAATAGTTACACAGGAATTGCCTATTCTTTCCAATCAATAGCATTTTTGTATGACGATTGGATGCCACAATTTCATCGAATTGCATCAATGCGCCGTGTGTACGCCATTTGATTTATGTGAGATAAAACGTTTTTTATACTAAAATTTAGTACAAATCGGGAAGCGGTGATGAATTGTTGTGAATTACATCGTAAAAATAGTAATATTTTACAAAACTACAAAGAAATTTAGCAAAATGTTTTCAAGAAAAATTCTTCTCGGTTTTCCCATCAGAAGTCAACTTCTGTTTCATAGCCACATAACGTAGTTGGAAAAATATGTTATTCAACATCATTGCTGATAAATTCGATATTTAAGTTTGCCGTTTCGATAATTAATGCTACCTTTGCAAATGGCAGTAACAATCGGCCTTGCTTACATTCAATATTTTTTATCTTACTTAAATCTTTAAAATCATTTTCAATGAACAACCTTCAGCAATGTCTGCTGGCGATGTCGTTGGTTTCAGGTGTCGGGTTTTCCGCCGGTGCCGAATCAATTACATCCACGCCGTCACCTGCCGTCACCAACAAGGTGTTGGAAGTGAAGATTCAGACAGATCAGGATCTCGGAAGCACAGTGTATTGCTACACATGGTGCAAAAGTATCAACGGGGAGGAAAAGGCCCCTTCGTGGGCGTGGGCCGATGTCCACACCTCCAAATTTCAGATGACTGGCAGCGCAGGCACTTACACCTTCAAAATCGCCGACATCAAAAGTTTTTACGAACTGACTGACACCGAGCTTGCAAGTCTTACCGAACTTGGATTCATAGCCAAAAACGCATCCGGCGGTCAGTCGGGCGACCTCTTTATCAACGTGGTACAGGGTCGATCGGATGCCTACTCCGGCGGTGAGGGAACTCAGGATAATCCTTTTATCCTGAAGAATATCAACGACCTCAAGGAGTTTGCCTCCACATCAATGGACTGGGCCGAAGATGTTTACCTCCGTCTCGATGCCGACATCGATGCGTCGGCACTCACCACCCCTATCGCCTCCAAAGGTTCGCCCTTCCGCGGTCACTTTGATGGTGCAGGTCACTCGATTTCCAATCTCCGGCTGACTGAGACCTCTGTCGGTGAAGCAGTAGGTCTTTTCGGTGGCCTTATGAATGGCGAAATCAAGAATCTCGGAGTGGTCAACGCCGACATCACCGGCTCAACCTATGCTGGTATACTCGTAGGCTACGCCACATCCGGCACAATCAAGGCATGTTATACCACAGGTGAGGTGAAAGCAACCTCGGTGTGCACCGGCGGTCTCGTCGGCGACAATGCCGGTGCGGTGATTTCCGATTGCTACAGTGGCGCCGCCGTATCCAACACTGCCGACTGTGCTGTCGGCGGTCTTGTTGGTAAAAACGTCGGCGTGATTCAGAATGTCTACGCCTCCGGCTCTGTCAAGGGACTTGATTTCGTGGCAGGTGTGGCAGGTGCCAACTACGGCAATATCCGTCACTCCGTAGCTCTTAATTCTTCTGTTACTTCTTCCATGAATTATAGCGCACGCTTCAGCGGCAACAGCGATTCCCGAAATATTGCGAGCGACAACAATGCCTGGACCGACATCACTCCCGGTCATGGTTCGTGGAGCGCTTACGGTTATCCCGCCACTCTCCGCTCAGCCAACGATCTCTCGAGTCTCGCGCTTTTCCGTCAGGTCACCGGATGGGATTTCGACAACATCTGGGAGTGGAGAACCGAGAGCGGAAAATCATATCCCGCTCTGCGAAAAATTTCGGGCCAGACCAATGTCATTCCCGCAAAGTTTTATGAAACACAGTCGGGATTGATCGATGTTGCAGCTCCCGGCGTGCTTGTCAGCGTGGGGCCCAACCCTGTCACAACCACCCTCGTCGTCAGCTCCACCGAGGCACTTGCTTCCTGTGGGGTATTCTCGGTAAGCGGTGCCATGATAGCAAACATTGTTCCTGCCGCCGGAATGTCGGAGGTCGCAGTCGACATGTCGACTGCAGCTCCCGGCCTCTACATTGTGAATGTAGTGACTTCGAATGGCTATAAATCAGTAAACAAAATCATCAAGAAGTAATTCACCCCACAAAATGAAACTCAAACGCAACTCATCATACGGTGTCGGTGCGCTGTGCGCGGCCATGCTTCTTGCAGGTTCAGCTTCGGCAGCAGCAGGCGACGCCTCTCTCGACCGTCTCGAAATCAAACTCGACGGCAAGAACATCATCTCCTCGTTCAACAAGAACCAGCTCAACTACGAGATCACCCTTGGCGAAGACGCCGCCACAACGGCAACGTTCTCCGCTTCCCCCTCGTCCGCTTCATCGGTTCTCGACATCAACATCAATGGCGTCAACTGCCACAACCATTCGGTGGGCAGCCTTATGGGTGGCGAGAACATGATAAAGTATGTGGTGAAAAACGGCAGTGATTCCAAGGTCTATACCATAAAGATCACTACTCCCATGGTGGCCCGCAAGGAATATTTCACCTGGAAGAACGCCAACATGTATTTTGTGTTCACCGACCGTTTCTACAATGGTGACACTTCCAACGACAACTCATATCACCGCAAACGTCTGTCAGGCGCCGCCGATGTGGCCACTTTCCACGGCGGCGACATCAAGGGTCTCACACAGAAACTCGACTACCTCGACAAACTCGGCATCAATTCCATCTGGATTACTGCTCCCTACGAGCAGATGCATGGATGGACAGGCGGTAAGAATGATGCTTTCCCCCACTACGCTTTCCACGGCTACTATGCTCTCGACTGGACTTATATGGATCGCAATATGGGTACCATAGCCGACATGAAGAACTTTGTGACCGAGGCCCACAAACGCGGCATCCGCGTGGTCATGGACATCGTCCTCAATCACACCGGCTATTGCACTCTCGACGATGGCGTCGACTATGATTTCGGTAATTTCAACGGCACTCCCACTGCCGGTTGGTTACCCTCGGGCACTCCCTACTCCATGTGGGCATCGCAGAACGATGTGTCGTTCAACGCAGACACCCAGGGCAAATGGGGCAACTGGTGGACCGGCTGGGTACGCGCTTTCAGCGACCACGACTGGTATCAGTCAGCCGGATTCGCGACTGCCGGCAACGACGACCATACAATGTCGCTGGCCGGTCTGCCCGACGTTGTCACTGAAAAGACATCAGCTGTGGAGATCCCTCCTTTCCTGCAGCAGAAATGGAATGCAGAGAAGGGCGGTGACTACGACGCTTACCGTCTGCCCAACCTCGAATCGTGGCGCCAGGGCGGAAAGGGTGCCCCCGCCGACTACATTATCAACTGGCTCGCCGGCTGGGTGGAATATTTCGGCATCGACGGTTTCCGCTGCGACACCGCCAAACATGTGGAACTTTCGCGCTGGAACCAGCTTAAGGAAGCATGCCGCAAGGCTCTGAAAAACTGGCGTGAGAGCGATCGCGCCGATGAATATGCCAAGGCTTGGACCGATGATTTCTGGATGACAGGCGAATGCTTCGGATGGCAGCATGGCGACACCGGCTATTTCAATGAAGGTGGCTTCGACTCAATGATCAATTTCGCTTTCAACAGCTCGGAAGGCAGCTCGGGCCGTACGCCCACCACCGAAGACTGGAAATATTATGCCAATTTCTGCAACGGCAGCAACGGACGCCAGGTGCTCAACTATGTGTCGAGCCACGACACCGGTCTGCATCGCCCCGGCGATCAGAAAAAGGTGGCTACTATGTTCCTTCTTTGCCCCGGCGGCGCTCAGATTTATTACGGTGACGAGACTTCCCGCGGTTATATCAGCGGTTGTCCCGACCAGTCTATGTCAACCCGTTCCGACTTCAACTGGGACGCTGTCGACAACGACGACAACAAGCACTGGCAGATTATCGGTCAGTTCCGCCGCCGCAACCCCGCGGTTGGCGCCGGCACTCAGACCGAGCTTGGCTCCGACACCTATGCCCGCAAGTTCTCTGCCGACGGTTACACCAATGCTGTTGTGATCAAGCTTAACACACAGGCCGGCCAGACCTATTCTGTAAGCGTCGGCGACGCATTCCGCGACGGTCAGCGTGTGATGGACGGTTACAACAATAACACTGTGGCTGCCGTTTCCGGCGGTAAAGTGTCAATGAAGGCTTCAGGTCCTGTGCTTCTGATTGAGGAATTCGGCAGCATCGGCGGCGGTGGCGGTTATGTAGATCCCGGCGAGATCAAACCCGAGATTTCTGCATCGCCCAACGGCGGCGATTTTGTCGACGAAGTGACTGTCGCTCTCTCGGTCAAACCCATCGGCACCCCTATCCATTATTCCACCAACGGCACTGCCACCGATTCCTCACCTGTCTATACCGAAGGTCTCACCTTCACGGAATCCACCACCCTCTCGGTGTTTGCTTCCAACAGCGCAGGTTCTACCACTCAGGAATTCAAATTCAACAAGGTTGAGGCTCCTGTGCCCGGTCAGGCAAAGGTTTCATCGAAACCTGCCGACGGCGCCACCTTCCAGGATGAAATCACCGTGGAACTGTCGGTTAATCCTGCCGGTGTCCCCATTCATTATGCTGTCAATGGCACTGCCACAGCCTCCTCACCTGTTTACACAAAACCGCTGAAATTCACCGAAACCACCACTCTGTCGGTATTCACCGACAATGAGGGTGTCACCAACACCCAGTCGTTCACCTACACAAAGACCGACCTCCCGCCGCAGCCCGAGGTATATGTGCTACTTAAAAACACTGCCAACTGGTCAAATCCCACCGTATGGGCATGGGTTGACGACAATAACAACTCAGTCAAAGCAGAAAAGTGGCCCGGCGACGCTATGATCAAAGATGGTGATTACTGGCGATGGGAACTGCCCGAAGGGAAAACCACACCCAAGTTTATTATTTTCTCGAACAACGGCGGTAGCCAGACTAAAAACCTCGACTTTGTTAACAAGCAGATCTATGATTGCAACGGTAACAAAGTGAATGGCGACGTTCCCACCCGCAGGTGATAGATCACTGTATATTTCGACAACAGTGTATCGAACTGGAGCAATGTGAAAGTCCATTGCTTCGGAGGCTCGGATCCCTCATCCTGGCCCGGCATGGATATGCAGAAAGTCGATGGCAACATCTGGAGCTATCAGGTTCCCGCCAACACCACTGGCCTTGTACTCAACAACGGCAGCGGCGACCAGACCGGCAACTTCACCTGCGGCGCCAACCATCTCTACGACCACAACTCCGACAAAGGAGTCTACAATAAGTAAACTAAACTAATAATATCAGGTCCCATGATGCATCATTCACGCATTATGGGACCTTTTTTATGCTTAAGCTCACGGTGGTCATCTGTGAATCCTGATATCCCAGCCGACGTACGCGCCCTGTATTGAACAGGCTGAGGGTGGCTGCGGCTTTGATTCTCTTGTCCGATTGGATTGCGGCGAAGGTGTAGCCACCACCTCCACAGATTCCCAATGCCCCGATGCGCGACGCATCTACTCCGGGATACCGGGAGATATAATCGACCATCCCTCTCACATCATTGATGCGGTTCTGCGGGATGTCGAGGTTGCGCGGTTCTCCGCCGCTTGCACCCTGATATGACGCGTCCGCCGCGATTGTCACATATCCCAGTCCCGCAAGACGTTGAGCGTAAAGTCCCGCCGTCTGCTCCTTTACCCCGCCGTTGGGGTGTGACACCACAATTGCTGGATATTTTTTCGCCGGGTCATAATTGGCCGGGGTGTAGACATTGGCGGCAATCTTATTGCCGTTCAGGTTATAATTTACCTGATGGATATTGATTTCTCCGGGACGGTTCTCCGCGATTGCGTCACGATAGACAAGGCCGTAGGGATTCTTAGTGTAGTCGTATGTCTGTTGTGAATAGGCGTTCATATTGGTTGCCATGATAGTGAGTATCGATATTGAGATGTTTGTTAATAGCTTCTTCATAGAGGATGCCCGGTAAAAATCACAATACTAATTTTCTGCTCATGCGTCTGTTCTCCGGCCCATACACCATTGAAAACAGATAGACCGATTTCGCCGGCATCGAAAAGGTGTAGCTTGTATTGTCCGACATCTGGTGGATAAGAGTCCCGTCCATATTATAGATTTCCACAGTATTGGGGTTGGCCTTTTCGTCAAGCTCGATATGGATTTCTCCGGCCGAATTGTATATGCGGACATATTCCGAAGACTCCTCTGTTATCTCCCCGACACACGAATTGCCGGTAAGTCCAAGACGCGAAAGCCATCCCTCGACACCTCTTGCATTGCCGGGCATGTCTATCCCCGCATCATCCGGACGACCCGGGCGCGTGATGTCTTCCGGGTCAAGATCTTCGGGCAATGTCGCAGGGATATGAGTCGAGTTTGGTGTGCATTTATATATCTTCTGCATCGACTCATTGAGGTAGGTGGTCGCCCCGTATGTGAAAAATGGTATTATGGTATGGTTGCTCAGGTCGTAGCTCTCAAGGAATGTGCATACGACCATGGCGGGCTGGTGCCACCAGCAGGGTGAGCCAACGAAAATACGGTCATACTGGTCAACCCATTCCTGGGAAGGGGGATTGGCGACAGCGGGGCGCAAGTCGTTGTAAGCCTCGTTCTGTATGCGGTCGCTGTCATCGTAAGGATTCACCGCGTATGGTTCTGCCGCTTCGATACGGTATATGTCCGCGCCCATCAGTTCCGCTATGCGTTCCGCGACAGCTTTCGTGTTGCCTTGCGCCGAGAAATAGACGACAAGGTCTTTGGCCTGAGTCGAGGGAATAGCCATCCCCAACATCACGATTACGCTGAAAAATAAATGTCTCATAATTCTATGATTGTTTTGCGTGGTTGATAGTTATTGTCTCCGATGCAAAATTACATAGAATGCCTGTCGTCGCGATTACCTGTTTTACGGATTGAGATATGAGAATTACTGATTGTCACTCCGGTGTGTCCTCCGTGTGATGAGGAATCCCCCGACATCGGTGTAAATCCCTTGTCTCAGGATTTGTTTGATTGCTCGTATTCGCTACGATGTCTCATCACATTTTTCATATTGGCTTGCGCCCATTCGGTGAGTTGCATTATCAGAGGGACGAGTGATTTCCCGGTTTCGGTCAGTGAGTACTCAACTTTTGGGGGTACCTGGGCATAAACCTTCCTGTTGATAAGGCCGTCAGCTTCGAGTGTTTTCAAGGTGCCCGACAATACCCTTGTGGAGATGTCAGGTATCAGCCTCCCCAGCTCATTGAAACGCACTGGCCCGCTACCGTTGATGACAAGCAGCACCAGCAACGACCATTTGTCACCGAAACGGGCGACAACATTCCTGACAGGACACATCTCTATTATCGAATTTGTTTTCTCTTTCCGTATCATGAAATTAACGCTTTATTTTGCAAAGTTAGTATTAAAAGCGGATATATAGTCAATGCTGAAAATAATTATTCAGAAAAATCAGCGGATAATTGGCTGTCACACTGCAAAACCGAGAAAAAGGTTACTATTGGACTGAAAAGTAACCTCTTGACAAACACTAAGTTTCGTTGTAATTTTGCAATGCGAATCAAATGATAACATCTATATACAATCTACAATGAAACAGATTCAGAATCTTTCTGACGGCAAGAATTTCAAGGCCGTCAATATCGGCCCGCTTGCCGAGGTCAAAGACTATGTGCTTCCACTGGCTCCCGGAATCGAGATTCCCGGGAAGGTATTCGGAGGTGGTATGCTTGCTGCGACCGGTGGGGAATTTTCATTCCAGGTGTTCAATCTCGGACAGAAAACCGGTTTCCTCCACACCCACAAAAATCATGAGGAGCTTTATTTTTTTCTCTCCGGAACCGGTGAGTTCCAGGTTGATGGAACAATATTCCCTGTCGGGGAAGGAAGCGTGGTCAGGGTAGCTCCTGATGGCAAACGCTCTGTGCGTAACAATGGCAATCAACCTCTCCTGATGCTGTGCGTCCAATATCGTGGTGGCACATTCACCCCCGAGGATGCCTCTGACGGCAATCTCCTCGATGAACCTGTAAAATGGTGATGCAAACAAGTCGGCGTGTCAAAATGTAAAATTTTGACACGCTGGCATTTTAAGGTATCCGATGATTGCCTATTCTCCTCAACAATGTGAATCCCGGAATTCCGAAGGTGTCATCCCCCTGTATGGCGCCGGAAAACACATCGGAATCAATAAAATGAGCTTCCTGACAAAGCGATTCCTGAAAATACGTAGTAACTTTGCATGAAACAGGAATCTGATTATGGAACACCTTGATGTCTTCGACTGCTCCAATGTTTTTATTGGGAGCTATTTCACTGATGACCGCGATTGCGCCCACTGCAACCGCGAGCATACCTTAGTGTATTGCTATTCAGGGGAACTTGAGATAGTTGAGAATGGCCGGAAGACCATCCTCCGTCCGGGCGATTGCGCTTTCTTGCGGCGTGACAACCGCCTGTGGATGCATAAACGGGTCAGGCCGGGACAGCCTTACCGGTCCTTTGTCCTGAAATTTTCCCGCAAGTTTCTGAGGGAATTTTATCAGACCCTCAACAGGCGGGAAATCCCGGCGGGGGCTACACGCAACAAGGTCAGCCTTGTCAAGTTCCCGGCGGACAGGCTTGACATACGCAGCCTTTTTGAGTCGGTGATTCCTTATTTCGACGCGGAGGTGAAGCCTTCCGAAGAGATTCTGAAGTTAAAAATGATTGAGGGGGTGTATGCCATCCTCAACACTGACGAGAGCCTTTATGCCTCCCTGTTTGATTTTGTGGAGCCGTGGAAGATTGACATAGTGGAGTTCCTCGAACAGAACTATATGAATGACCTTTCGATGGAAGACATCGCTTACTATACCGGGCGCAGTCTGGCCACATTCAAGCGTGATTTCAAGAAGGTCAGTGAGCTGTCGCCTCAGAAATGGCTGATACGGCGTCGTCTGGAAGCAGCCCACAGGATGATATCAAGTGGCACTAAACCTGTGACTGAGGCCTGTTTCGATGTCGGCTTCAAGAATCTGTCTCATTTCTCGAAGGTCTACAAGGATTTTTACGGAGTCGCTCCGACGATGAATGTGGCCGCTGACTGACAAGTGAGCTTCCCGGCAAAGAAGATTGAGACACGCGGCAAAATGGCCGCGTGGCTCAAATTGTAATTTTGCGGTGTGAACAACAAACATCATCACCGCAATGAAAGATATATTTGCCAAAGACCTCGGGGGAGAGATGGTCTCCCCCGCAGATGAGGGTTATGACCTCCTTATCAATGATATTTTCTCCACGATGGAGACCGCCGGACAGCTTGCCTCTGTCAGCGTCCGCGACCAGAAACGGGTTCACGAGCTTATGGGGAAGATTCTCGGGAAGCCGTTGCCAGCGACCACCACTCTGCTCCCTCCGCTGTATATCGACTACGGCGGACCGGTCACGATAGGGGAGAGGTGTTTCATCCAACAGTGCTGCACATTCTTCGGCCGTGGAGGGATAACCATCGGTGACGATGTGTTCATCGGGCCGAAAGTCAACCTGATCACTATAAACCACGATATCAATCCCGACAATCGCGCGGCGACTTATGGCCGTCCGATAGTGATAGAGGACAAGGTCTGGATCGGCATCAACTCCACGATACTCCCCGGGGTGAAAATCGGATACGGGGCTATTGTCGGGGCACAAAGCGTCGTTACCCGCGATGTCCCTCCGATGACGGTGGTTGCCAGCAATCCTGCGAGAATCATTAAAAGAATCGAGCTATGACTATGAAGGGCAAGACTCAAATCAGTCGTCGCGGATTCCTGAAGACCGCGATGGCTTTCGGTGCCGCGATGGCTATGTCGCCGGGTGTGGAGAGAATACAGGCCGCTGCCAAGACACTTCCTGCCGAAAATAGACTGCGTAGGGAAAAAGACGGAATGGAATACCGCACTCTCGGTTCAGGGAAGGCGGCGCTGGAGGTGTCGGCGATTGGTTTCGGGTGCATGGGCATGAATTACAATCGTTCGAAGTCACCTGACAGGAAGGAGTGTGTCCGTATCATACATGAAGCGGTCGAGCGCGGTGTGACTTTATTCGACACGGCAATCATATATGGCCCACTGCGCAATGAAATCCTGGCCGGGGAGGCCCTGGCTCCTTACCGGGGACGCGTCAGCCTTACCACCAAATTCGGGCATGAAGTGATTGACGGGCGTGGTACCGGGCGGCAAGACAGTAGCAAGGCCACTGTTCGACGCTATTGTGAGGAATCCTTGAAACGTCTGCGGCTTGATTCCATCCCCTTGTTCTACCAGCATCGTTATGACCCGAACACACCCATTGAGGAGGTGGCGGAAACCATCAGCGACCTTATCAGGGAAGGAAAGGTCGAGAGATGGGGACTGTGTGAAGTCAGCGCCGACACGATAAGGAAGGCCCATGCGGTATGCCCGCTGACCGCTATACAAAGCGAGTACCATCTTATGCACAGGATTGTGGAGCATAACGGAGTCCTCGACACCTGCCGTGAACTGGGTATAGGATTCGTTCCTTACAGTCCGCTGAACCGTGGTTTCCTCGGTGGTTGCATCAATGAGTACACAAGGTTTGACCCTGAGAATGACAATCGTCCCTCCCTGCCGCGTTTCCAGCCCGAGGCTATCCGGGCCAATACCCGTATCGTCAACTGCCTGCAGGAGTGGGGGAGACCTCGCGGGATGACCTCCCCGCAAGTCGCCCTTGGATGGCTCCTTCATAAAGCTACATGGATTGTGCCTATCCCCGGCACCACAAAGGAATCTCATCTGCTTGAGAATCTCCATTCCCTCGCTTTCAATGTCGGTGACAGCGATTGGTACGCGCTTGAGTCATCTGTTGAATCAATCCCGGTCATAGGTGAGCGGTATAATCAGGAGCAGCAAAAACAGGTGGGATATTGATACGACCATTGAATATGGTATGTTTGCCCAAGATTCTGGTAATGGATTTGTCTTTGGAGAATATTAATTTTGCAATGTTGAAATATGGTCGGCCTCCATTTGTGGAACGACCCGCAGAAATCCGGATGATTATGAAAAAGATACTTATAACCATGCTGATGCTCTCAGCGCTGACAACAACAGATACAATGGCACAACAGAAAATAGTTCAGACCGCAGGACATGATGTGCTCGGGGAATTTGCCCCGGAATTCGCTCATCTGAATGATGATGTCCTTTTTGGTGAGGTATGGAGCCGCAATGATCTTCTTTCTTTGCGTGACCGCAGTCTTGTGACTATGACCTCCCTGATTTCACAAGGTATCACTGACAGCTCACTGCTTCACCATATGCAAGCGGCGAAGAAAAACGGCATAACCCGCGTGGAGGCCGCCGAGATAATTACCCATGGGGCCTTTTATGCCGGATGGCCGAAGGCTTGGGCCGCTTTCCGCCTGGCCAAGGAGGTCTGGGGCGACGATGTGAAGGGTGATGATGCCAAGGCTCAGTTCCAGCGTGGGATGATATTCCCTGTCGGGGAGCCCAACACCGCTTACGCGCAATATTTCACCGGCAACAGTTATCTCGCCCAGATTTCG
>URLF01000043.1 GCA_900548705.1 uncultured Porphyromonadaceae bacterium
AGGATTCAAACCTGTAACCTTCTGATCCGTAGTCAGATGCTCTATTCAGTTGAGCTAGCGAACCAACCTTTTATTATCGGTTTTGCGACTGCAAAGTTACAACAGTTTTTGGAATCTGCAAAATTTTATCGCAACTTTTTTCTGTTCTTTTTTCATTTGGGCCGTTTTTCTTTGTGAAGACCAAGGAGAATGGGTTGAATACCAGCGTAAAGCCTGTATTAAAAACCTGTATTATATGACAAAGGCCGCGTCAACTCTGATGCAGACGCGGCCTTTGTATCTATTCCTTAATACAGACTCAATATATGACTAAAATACATATTTAATATATAACTGAGACGTCACATATATTATTTGACGGGATTGAAGCGGGACTTGTCGGAGGGATTTATCTTCTTGCCGCCACGCTGCTTTATATAATTAATGAGGTCGTCATAGACGATGTTCTCGGAGCGGGCAATGATTTTGCCATGCTTAAGAGGCTCCATATAGTCGCCGCCACCCGCGAGGTAGTCTATGGTTGCCACCTTATATGTTTCCTCAGGATCAATAGGCTGACCGTCCACAGTGAATGATGTCACCTTCTTTGTCAGAGGATCATAGGTAACTTCCACACTCTCGCTGACTCCGTCTCCGTCGCGCGACGCATAGACATCCATAGCATCCGCAAGGTCTTTACCGGAGAGTTCCATAACAAGAATCTTGTTGGTGAACGGTTGCATCGAGATAATCATCCCCTGGGTGATGTCCCCTTTGGGCAACCCGCGACGAAGACTTCCGACATTCATCAAGGCCAGGTCGACAGGCTCTCCCGCAAGCTGTCCTCCACGTTCGGCGACAAAATCGCTGACAAAATTCAACAGCCCGGGACGGTCATTAGGCAGTTCGCGCGCACTTTTACCTATCACCTTCCCCATCAGGTCATCCACACCCTTGCGATAGGGAGCGACCATCTCGGCAAGAGACTCATCGACCTGTCGGTCATATTCCTTGCCAAGTCTCACCTGACGGTAAGCGGGCAGTTTGCTGCCGATGCTGTCAAGGTCTATGGTCACCTCGGTGATATATTCCCCGGACTTAGCATTCTGGGTCACAAGGACAGAATCTCCCACGGCGTTGACAATCCATTCACGTCCGCTTCCGGGAGAGAGCAGCGTATGGGAATGTCCCCCAAGGACAATATCAATATCCCTCGTGTTCCTTATAATATCCTGATCCGAGGGTGAAGGGACATTCTCATATCCCAGATGGGACACAGCCACAACCATGTCGGCCCCCTCCTGGTGCTTGAGCCACCAAGCAGCGGCATTGGCCGCCTCAACCGCATCAAGATATTTGACCCCGTCGGCATTTCCGGCAGCAATCATCCCCTCCGGGTCAAGGTTCAAGGCGATGAAACCAACCTTATGGCCATCGTAATCGTAAATCCTGAACGGCTTGAAGAGCTTTCCGACCGCGCTGTCCGAGAACTCATAATTGGTGGCGAGCCAGTCGGCATCGCTCATCGCGACATTCCGGGCCATCGCCTCCATTCCATTGTCGAAGTCATGGTTTCCAAGGATGGCGATGTCATAACCGAGATTGTTCATCGCCTTCATCTCCACCTCTCCGCCGTAGAGGGTGAAAAACAAGGTCCCCTGAACAGCATCCCCGGCATCGACAAGCAGCACATCGGGACGGGCTGCCCTTACGCTGTCGACAAACACCTTACGGCGCTGCACACCCCCATATCCCTTATCCGTGGGGTCTATCTGGCTGTGTGTATCGTTTGTCTGCAATATGACAAGCTCACGCCCCTCGGCCACGAACATCCCGCAGACACAGACACCCGCGAGAAGCGCGCCTTTAATCAATTTCATATTTTTCATGATCAAATCAATTTAAATCGTCCTTGATTTCCTTGCCTTCTCCAGTTCCGCCTGATCTGATTTCTTCTTCAACGGGAGGGTTGAAGTGTCCTGGCGGACAAACACCGAACCATCGGCCATCCTGACAAGCCCTTTGTACGGCTTGACAGAGACCACAGCGAAGCAATGGTCGTCGATGTCGTCAAACTCAAGCGCGACAAGCGAGGGATAGACCTGAGTCCCCTCGATGGCGAGTCCGAACTGGTCGCGCAACACCTTGCAGAACCGCAGGCTGAACTTGTCTTTCACATCCTGGAGGTCATATTCCTCAAAGCCATTATTGATATAGACGAAGTCATTCACCAGCCCACGGGGCACACCAGTATTGGCCACTCCTATATATAACGTTCCACCCTCGGAATTGAGCATGCCGCAGATGACCTGGGCAATCTCCAACCCCTGTTTTTTCTCGTCAGCCTTCATATTGTTGCCAGCCGGATAGACCAGCGACTCCTTGAACTCATGATACTGGTCCTCGCTGGCATTCACACGCGACACATCGATATCAGGCATCCGCAGGCTCAGCAAATCGTAAATCGACCGCTTCAGTTCCTGACGCAAAGAATTGAGTTTCAATCCACGGAGCATATTATAAGAGACAACCATCCGCTTTAACGCCCCCGTCATGGAGGTGTCACGGTCATCAGGCAACGTCACCGCTTCCCCCATCGCCGGGGCATCGAGCAGCGACAGCGTCTTGAGAATCTCCATCCTCCGCGCAAGGTCAGCATCATTCCCCGGGAACATCTCCACCCTGCGTCCAAGTTCGGCCACACCAGCACGGTCAACGCGTCCGTCAATCACAAACCTCGACAACCCTTCGACCATCGCCTGTTTAAGTTCGAGAAACTGCGCACGGTAAGTGTCGCCGGTCAGCAACGCGAGCAACCTCGCAGCAGCCAGGAGGGTGTAAGTCTCCGTGATATTGTCGCGGGAGACGAAAGCCATCGCGTCAAGCACACGCGAAAGCCCGTTGACCGCCTCAGCCGTGAGATAACTGTCGGGAATCTGCTCCACCTGAGCCTCATCTGCCGGCATCTCCGCCCCGTCAGACTTCGGACGCGTGTCAATCCAGACACGTCCGCCGCTCACCACAGTAAGCAGATAATGGAACGCATCCCTGACGGCACGGTAATTCTCCACCGGATTACTCTCCGGGATATGCTCCTCGAATCTGGCGACAATATAGGGTTTGTTGTTTTTCTTGTTTCGGCTGATATCGCTTACAGTGACAATCACCTTCTGCCCCTGGTGAAGCTCCTCACCGTTCTTGTAAATCAACACCGGGTAACCACCGTCAGTGACAGCAAGGCAAGACTCGCCGAGATCTTTGGTGATCACAGCCTCCATCTGGGAATTTTCCTCTCTGTCCTCCTGGGCGAGCCTCATGATTTCCTCATCGACCTCCTTCTCCATCGACAACCGGAAACGCCCGTCGGGCAACACACCCGTCACCCGTCCGCGGAACAACATCGGCCCCTCCTTGAGCCAGAAGGTCTCAACATATGGCGATACAGGATAAAGCACGATGTCGCGGGTGTTGATTACCGCCGTTCCCTCATAGGCCGGGTCTTCTATCTCACAGATGAAAGTGAACTTGTCATTCTCCTCCCCTCCCACAATCCGGAAAGTGACCTCGTCATCCACAACCGGCACAATCTTCTTGATCTCGGCGGCTTTGGCGACAACATCGGGCACCACCTTCTGGTCAGGATCAAACAGGCTGTTCTCCAGCTCCCTCCACATGACATGGTGATGTGTGAGATTCTGGTCGTCGGCCGACGTGCGGTCATCAAGCCGCCCGTTCAGGCAAACCGAAAACGCCATTTCGTCGGAAAGGGGGACAGACAGCATCTCCCGTGTCTCGCTTCCGGTGACCACAGGAGCCACGGAAATCCTGCCACCCCTGACGGTAAGCGACGCGTTCGGCCCTTCAAAAGAGCTGAGAGATTTCTGACGCGACACACCCCGATGATAACGGTAAAGTCCGCTCAGGTTGGCATAACAGAGACGGTTGACATCATCCAGGTCTTTCCAGTTATACTCCAGCGGCATGTCAAAATTATCGGTCAACGCACCGACAGCCTTTTCGGCAAGCACGGCCACCGGTTTGCCAATCAGCAGCATCGCCAGTGTGTAGAGACGGCCACGGTATAGATTCCAGCGGCCATACTCCTTGTTCTGCGTGAGCAGCAGCAATATGGCGATGGCCTCTATCAGCTCGCGCAAAGCGTCATGACTTGAAGTGTTGACAAACTTGCTCTCATTGTCAATGAAAATCCGCAACATCAGAATGAATCCGTCGGCGAACTCATTGAGGAAACGGGCATCGGAATGATGGTCACGGATAATCTTGAATATCTCCCAGATATAGTCGTGGACATAGGAGTTTTTCAGCGTGAACAACGCCATCATCAGCCTCATCTTCTTTTCCGGCTTGTAGAGCCATCCGGTAGACCTCAACGAGGCCAGGGTCTGGGTGATGAACTCCACATCCTCACCCTGTGAAATCAGTCTCGCCGCGTGGAGGTAGTCCTCACATCCGAGGATGACATCCGACAGACGTTCCTGCATCCGGCGACGCTCGTCCATCGGGAACACGTTGAGATATTCCGAACGCTCAATCAGCGACAGAGCAAGCTCCTTGACCTGCCCGAGCAACATAGTCCGGAACCATTCCCCGCGCCTGAACCACATCGGAATATTGTTTGTCACAGTCTCCATCGCCGCCAGCAGCCATTCTGGATTTCCCTCGTCAAACCGGCTCCTGGCATCGTCAAAAACCGGATTGGACATCATTCGGCTGAAGAAACCTGACCAGGAGAGCAAACGCGCCCCTTTCAGCTCCTTGATATCAGCCATGGAAAATCTCGGCACCGATTCCTTTTCCTTGACATATTCAAGCCGGAGCTGCCCCTTTTCAGTAGACAACACCTTGCAGGTTATTCGCTGGAACCGCTCGAATTTAACCCCTCCGAGGTCTATCGGGTAGAATGTAAGTCCACGGGCATCATCCCTGACCGACACATGCGCGGCGGCATTGGAGTCCTGTCTCATCACCCTGAATCTGTATTCCTTCCCCTCCTCGTAAATTTCAGGCACAACCGAATTCAAATCCTGCTCAAAGCGGTCATTACCCTTATAGACGCAGACTATCTTGTCAGGTATGTCGGTAATCTGAAATTCAAACGGTTTCACTATATAGGGAGTCGCCGATGCCGGGTCACGAACCCTGAACACCAATTTTCCGGATTCCCTCGATTTTTCAAATTCGTTTTCTTTGAATGTATATAGTTTTCCTACTTCAAAAGCCATAAACAAATAGATTGAAACATTGACACATTATTATAATATATCTGCAAAGATACGTCAATCTGCCGCCCCGACAAAATATAAATATCCGACCAAACGGAATATTCCTGAATTTTGTTGTTAAATAATATAAAAAGGTGTGTAACTTTGCACCGTGAATCCCGCCGACGGCTCATAGTCGCCACCAACACGGGGCTGAATCAAGAAACAACAAAATGGCTTCAATCCTGAAAAAAACATTATCGCCGCTATTCTGCGCGTTAATCCTCCTCTCCCTGACCTCCTGCGGCAAGGAGACCGCCGAGAACCCTGTCGAGGCAGTGCCCCCGGGTTCCACCCAGGTAACCGTCATCGACCTCGAAGCGCTCGCCACCGCCAACGGGGCTGAAAGCCTGACCGCGGACAACAACCTCACCCCCGCCGCCGAGGAGGCCATAGCCTCGATGCTCCCCGGCGACCTGCACCGTCCCCTCGCGGCTGTCCTCTCATCCGGGAATGCCGGGGTGGACACCAACGGGGCAGTGCTGTTCACAACCCAGAAAGGTTACAGCGGAATCATCATGAAAGTAAACTCCCGGGAGCTCCTGGCAGAGTCACTCCTCCCCTACCGCGATGAGCCGTCAGACCAGGGGGATTACGACATGTATACCACCGGTCGCCGTGTGATAGCCCTCTCCGACCATTTTTGTGTGATAGCCCCCGACGCGGCTACCGTCAAGACCGTCGGGGAACGTACCGGAGGCCATCTGATTTCCGAGATGGTAGGCATAAATGAATTTCTCGCGTCCAAGGATAACGCCATCCGCTCCGCACGTCGTGCCTCAGACATTTTCGGCAAGAAGATGGAAGGGGTATGGCTCTGCACCGGCATACGTTTCAACGACAGTTCGGTGACAGCCAACATCTCGGCCATGTATCCCGACGGGGAACCCGACTCGATAGGCGCGAGAATCGCCGGTAAAATCGACCCCGACGTGCTGGCCTTCGTGCCTGAGGGCACCTCACTCGTCATCGCCAGCGGTCTGCAGGAGGAAGCGACAAAACTTTTCGGAATCGAAGACCTCGTTAAAAACTATTTCCCCGGGGAGGTAGTGATGTCGAAAACCGGCACCACCCTCTGGTATGCCCGTCCGGCAGGTACCATCACCGAGGAGAATCTCTTCTCCCCCCAGGTATGGAACTTCGCCGGTGCGCTCCAGATGCCCCAGGATGATGGTGACCGTGCCGTCCGCAACCTTCAGACCAAGAACAACGGACTCGCCCGTCTTGATCCCGCCACCGGATGTTACACTATGACAAGCGGCGACGCGTCACTATCATACGGCTACATTGACGGCTATTTCGTCCAGTCTGCCAACGGCCCGATCACCTACGGGAATTCCAATCCCTTAACCCAGGATTTCCAGGGAGCGAGACTCGCCGCCATAATCGACATTCCGGGGACAAGTTCGCTCCGCACAGCCACCGGGCTCCCCTGCGGGGCCTCCCTCGCCGTCAAAGTCACGACAGAAGACATCCACGCCAAACTCTCATTCTACGGCAATCCCCGTCCGGTGTTGTCCACCATCAATGCCATCCCGGCATTGCGCAATATCCTACCCTTCCTGCTCGGCACAAAATGAAAACAGCGACCCGGTTAATTCTCCGCGACATGCTCCCGATGGCATTCGCCTCCGAGCCTGAACGTCATTCCGCTTCCGACATATGGTTGAAGCCCGGTATGGAATTCATCACGGGAGAAAGGTATCTGGTCAGGTCTGAATCGGGGGGAGGGAAGTCATCGCTGTGCAGTTACCTCCACGGCAACCGCGACGACTATTCCGGGACGCTCATGATCGGAGACCGGGATGCGCGTCATCTCTCCGTCAGGGATTGGACAACACTCAGACGCGAAACCCTCGCTTACCTCCCGCAGGACATGGGACTCTTCCCCACCCTGACAGCCATTGAGAACGTGAGACTGAAAAACCGGCTCACAAACCACAAAACTGAAGAGGAGATAATGGAAATGCTCGACACTGTCGGTGTCGGCCACCTCGCCGACCGTCCCGCCGGGAAACTTTCCATCGGTCAACAACAGCGCGTGGCGTTGGTCAGGACATTGTGCCAGCCATTCTCCATCCTGTTGCTCGACGAACCTGTCAGCCATCTCGACAGCGAGGCCAATCTCTCCATCTCATCGCTTGTCGACCGGGAAGCCGCCGAGAAAAACGCCACAGTGATTGTCACCTCTGTCGGCAATGACCTGATGCTCGACGGTTGCCGACAACTCTCACTCTGACCCACCTCCACCCTATCGCATTCATCACCATGGTCTGGAAACTATTAAGAACACATCTGAACGGATGGCAAATAGCCGCCTACACCGCCGCCAACCTCATAGGAATGATTATCGTCGGAATGGCGATGCAGATTTACCGCGATGTGGTTCCTGCCGACAACGGTTCAGCCTCCGACCCCTTGGGCGACATCCGCTACTCGGTGGTGTCACGCCCTGCGCGGACATCCTTTTTCGGCACCTCCACCCAAGGCATCACTGAGGAAGAAATCAACGACATAACCCGGCAGCCATGGGCCGCCTCCGCAGCGCCATTCATTCCCGCCGGATTCGATGTCACCGTAGGTCTATCATTCGGGGGAAGCGGCTTCTCGACCGCCCTGTTTTTCGAGGGTGTACCTGACGAATACCTCGATGTGAAACCCCAAGGATGGGGGTTTGACCCGGCCAAACCGGAAATCCCCATAATCCTGCCGCGCGACTATCTCACCCTATACAACTTCGGCTTCGCCCCCACTCGTGGCCTCCCCACAATCGACGAACACACCGCCTCCATGGCACCCCTGAAAGTCACAATCAGCGGCAACGGTATCTCGAAATCATTCCCGGGAAGAATCGTCGGTTTCTCCTCACGGCTCAACACCATCGCCGTACCGGAGGATTTCGTCATATGGGCCAACGGCATCTTCTCCCCCGGCGAACCTCCGGTGCCAACCCGTGTCATAATCAAGATGTCCGATCCCGGCAATCCCGAGATGTCCCGCTATCTCGCCTCCCACGAGCTTGAGGAATCTGCCGCCGGAGAGACCGCTTCAAGGCTCACCCATTTCCTGCGGATAGCCGCTGGAGCCGTAATCGGTGTCGGATTGCTCATATCCCTCCTTTCGGCAGGGATGCTGATTCTCAGCGTCTTCCTCCTGCTCCAGAAGAGCCGGTCAACATTGGCCGGACTCATGAACCTCGGGTATTCCCCAAAGAAACTCGCCGGATATTATTTCAGGTTCATCCTCGGGGTGAATGCCATTGTCCTGCTACTCTCCGCCGCCGCCATAGTCGCGGCCACATCCGTATGGCAGGCCAAACTCACCGACCTAGGCATAAATGCCGCCACGGTCTGGCCGACTGTCGCCGTCATGGCTGTCATCCTGGGGCTGCTGACCGCATTCAGCGGCTGCGTCACATGGCGCGTAATACGCAAAATATGGCGTGAATGACCAACTTTTCGCACCTTATCATTGTTTGCATTTTGCATTTATAGCCGTTTTTGTTAATTTTGCGAACACAACCGCAGTCCACGATTCATCCAAGGTGCGTTATGGAAGACAAGAACAACATCAAAGACACCTCCAATCCGCCAGACGGATTCATCGAGGCAAACCTGCTCAACGAAGCCGAACTCGCCTCGCTGCCGTCGCTGTATATATCGCTATGCCGGTCGGCCCGTGAAATAACCGAGCCTGCCGCCGACCGCCGCCTGCGCGGACTTATCGCCCGGGGAGCCAGGGAGGGTGTGTTTCCCCGTGACCGGTTCGGATTCAGCGCATTGACCAGGGCATTGCAGAGCGCGGATGCCTTCTGCCGCCGCGTCAGCCCCAACCGCAACGTCATCCTGGCGATGCTGCTCTACCGTATGTGTGACGGCAACTTCCTGACCTTGGAGAAAGTTGAGCAGGAATGGGGTGCGGATGTCGCCAAGATGGTCAAGGGATTGCTCAAAGTTGCCTCCCTTTATTCCCGTGGCACCACTCCCGAATCTGAGAATTTCAGGCGGTTGCTGATGGCGTTCGCCGACGACATACGCGTGATAATAATGATGATTGTCGACAGGCTCGTGCTGATGAAGCTCATCAACCACCACCCTGCCGAACGTCTCGTCCGCGACATCGCCGTCGAGTCGAATTACCTGTATGCCTCCCTTGCCCACCGGCTCGGCCTCTACTCCATAAAGTCGGAGCTGGAAGACATGTCGCTCAAATACACCGACCGCGAGACATATACCGACATCGCCCGCCAGCTCAACGAACGCAAGACCAAACGCGACGCATACATCTCGGCCTTCATAGCCCCTCTCCGTGAGAAGCTAATCGCCCAAGGGCTGAATTTCGAAATCAAGGGACGCACAAAGTCGATTTTCTCAATCTGGAACAAAATCAAGAAGCAGAAAAACGACATCGACCATATATATGACCTCTTCGCAATCCGTATCATAATTGACACACCTCCGGAACGAGAGAAGAGTGACTGCTGGCTGGCATACTCGGTAGTCACCGACATGTACCAGCCCAACCCGTCGCGTATGAAAGACTGGATTTCAGTCCCGAAAAGCAACGGTTACGAGTCGCTCCACATCACCGTCGCCGGGCCGGAGGGGAAATGGGTGGAGGTGCAGATCCGAACCCGCCGCATGGACCTTGTGGCCGAAAAAGGCCTGGCGGCCCACTGGCGTTACAAGGGGATAAAGAGCGAGGAGGTGCTTGACACATGGATGAACAAAATCCGCGACCTGCTGGAGGACACCGAGTCCGGTCCGATGGAGCTGATGCGCAACTTCAAGATGGACATCTACGACAAGGAGGTATTTGTCTTCACCCCTCGCGGCGACCTTTTCCGTCTACCAGCCGGAGCAACTCTGCTCGACTTCGCTTTCCACATCCACACCAATGTCGGAAGCCAATGCACCGGAGGCCGCGTCAACGGGAAGAATGAGAAACTGACTTACCGGCTGCGCAGCGGTGACACCGTGGAGATACAGACCTCGGCCAACCAGTCACCCAAACCTGACTGGATAAACATCGTGGTGACATCCAAGGCGCGCACCAAGATACGCCAGACCCTCAAGGAACGTCAGAACAAATCGGCCGAGCTTGGACGCGAGATGCTGATGCGACGCCTCAAGAACCGCAAGGTGGAGTTTGAGGAAGCGTCGGTGAGCAAGCTTGTCAAAAAGATGGGCTACCGCAACATGACCGACTTCTTCAACGAAATCGCCGAGGGACGGCTGGATGTCAACGATGTCATGGAGCGGTATGTCAGCTTCGAGTCCCCACAATCCCATGACTCCCATTCCGGGAAGGTCTCGGCGGAGGAGTTCAACCTGCAGACACTCCAGGGAGATGACGCTGAAAGTTCCGGCAGCTCAGAGGATGTGCTTGTCATAGGCAACGACATCAAAGGTATAAACTACAAGTTCGCCCGCTGCTGCAATCCCATCTATGGTGATGAGGTGTTCGGATTCATCTCGGCTGAAGGGGTGATAAAAATCCACCGTGCCGACTGTCCGAACGCCGCCAACATCCGCGACCGTTACCCCTATCGAGTGATACCCACCCGCTGGTCAGGGAAAATCGGCTCACAGATGGGAGCCACCCTCCGTGTGGTCGGCCACGACGACATCGGCATCGTGACCAACATCACCTCGATAATCAACAAGGAGAAGAATGTCTCGCTCCGCGCTATCTCGATCGACTCCAACGACGGGCTTTTCCAGGGTCACCTGTCGGTCGGAATCCAGGACAACGATTCATTGAACGCCCTTATCCGGAAAATCAAGACCGTCAAGGGGGTCAAAGAGGTGTCGCGTGCCCGCTGATATGGATTTTTGAAGTAATTGGTCAAGAATCGGGTAAAATTGTATCAGTTTACAGGGATGCAAAAAACGTAACTTTGCAGTAACGGATTTTTCCGTTCCTTACCCTAAAACTAACTCAATTTTATCCATGATCAAACATTTGCTGACCGGGGCATTGCTCTGCTCTACCCCATTGGCCATCTCCGCGGCCGACAATCTCAATGTCATGCCGTGGGTCAACGGCACCGAGTGGAGCAGTACTTCGGTCGAAAAAAGGAGCGACGGAACCTACACCATCCATGTCCCTGACAACTGGGCGGGTGCCGGGATTGATTTCGCCGCGGACCATCCGAATTTCAATGTCGCCGATTACACCGGTGTATTCATTGATGTCTCGGCAGATGGCGCAGGCAACAAGATGGTCTACGTCAACTATTCCGACGGTAGTTACCTTGAAGACGGCACTCAACCCCAAAGCGGGACATATATGTTCGAAAGCGGGAAGAAGGTTGATAAAATAGTCTTCAAATTCGAGAATGGCGGGACCTACCTGATGAAAGAGTTCACTCTGCTTGCCCCCAACACCTCCGAGCCTGTCGAGCTTGCGGCCGACGAATGGAACCTCAACGCCTGGGGAGACAAACACACCATCGGAGCGGAAGCCTTTTCCGGGATAACCGCCGGCGACAACCTGATTATCACCTATTCCGCACGGGGTAATGCCCAGGCTCAGATTTACGCCCCGCGCAAGGATGGCTCGGTCAACGCCAATTCCTCCCTTGAGGCATGCCATCTCCACACCACCGTCACAAACAACGGCATCTACGCCGACATCCCTCAGGCCGACAACGCCTTCCTGACCGTCAAGCTCGACGAGGATATGGTCAGCTGTCTGAAAAGCTTCGGCCTTGTATTCGAGGGACACGACATCACCTTCACGAAAGTGAGCCATCTGCCGTCAAACCGGACGGTAGATGTCGAGGAACTGCCTGAACCGGCCCTCGACCCAGTGACCCCCGATGAAGGACTCGGAGGGACACCTATGGGTGTCGCGCCGAAGAATGACCTTCCGAAATTATTCGACAGCAATTCCGGCACCGCATTCCGCGCCACACGCGCCGACCGCGCATGGGCCGGTCTCGACCTCGGCGAACAATACATCATCACCAAAGTAAAATGGATGGCCGCCGACAATGAGTCCTGGAAAGTGAATCTCGGGATTTTCGAGGGAGCCAACAAGGAGGATTTCTCAGATGCCATACCCATCCATATGATTATCGGCTCAAAAGGAGCCGGAGAATGGAACGAGGCCGACATCGCCTGCTCGCGAGGCTTCCGCTATGTCCGATATGTAGGCCCGCGCCGCCTGACGAATGCCGCCGACGGCAACGGTGCCGGAGGCAGTGAAGGCTCCCACGCCGAGATGGCTGAATTGCGCTTCTTCGGACATCAGGGAGCGGGGGATGATTCCGGTCTCTACCGCTTCTCCAACCTCCCGACTGTCGTGCTTAACACAGTCGATATGGAAGAGCCCCATGACCAGAACGTAGACCCCGACAAGGAACATGACCTCACCGCCACCCTCACCATAATCGGCTCGGACGGGAAGGTTGTCAGTGCGCCGGGCATAACCCGTGAGCGCGGTAATTACAGCCGCACCTTCCCGAAGCGTCCCCTCCGGATGAAGTTCGACAAAAAGAACACACCGGTTTCCGACGCGACAGCCAAAAAGAAGAAATGGGAACTGCTCAACAATTATGGAGACAAGACCCTCATGCGTAACCTCGTCGCGTTTGACATAGCCCGGATGATGGGTATGGAGTATGTGCCGTTCTGCACACCGGTCGACGTGGTTCTAAACGGTGAATACCGTGGTTGCTACCAGCTGGCCGACTCCAAGGAGGTTGACGATAACCGCGTCAACATCCACGAGATGACACTTGAGGATGCGCTTGCCGGAGGGGAATCGCTCACCGGCGGTTACTTCCTCGAAGTGGATGCCTACGCCAAGGATGAACCTGCCGGGACATGGTTCACCTCCAGCGCCTACGACATACCTGTCACCGTCAAGGCTCCCGATGACAAGGATGTGCTTTTCCAGACCGGCGCTCCCCTGTCATATATCACCGGCTACTATTCGGAGATGGCAGGGAGGGTCAGCGACGGCAAACTGTCAGGCTCGGGAAGCTACCGCGAGATGTTTGATGTGGAGTCGTTCCTCCAGCTGCTGATGACCAATGAAATCGGTGGCAACAAGGATGTGATGTGGAGCTTCAACATGTACAAGGACGCGGGTGATCCTCATATTTACAGCGGCCCGGCCTGGGACTTCGATGTCGCATTCGACAACAGCCGTTACCTCAGCCATCAGGCTTATGAGGGTAACGAAGGTTACCTCTACAAAATCACCGAATCAGTAGCCGGAGGGTTCCGCGATTTCACGGACAAGGTGATGTCCGACCCCCAGACCGCCGACGAGCTTCGCCATCTGTGGGGAGCCGCCCGCGACAACGGGCTGAGCTACGAGTATCTCGCCTCCAGGATTGACTACTACACCACACTGCTCGATGAGTCGCAAAAGCTCAACTTCCAGCGTTGGCCTATCCTCGACACTCCGGTGCATGACAATGCCGTGGCCCGTGGAAGTTTCGAGGCGGAGGTTGCCCACATCAAGAATTTCTGCCGGAAAATCATCGACCATTTCGACTCCAGAATTGGCTACACCCAGGGGGAACACTCCGAGATGGTGATCCCGGTTGTCTCCGATGACGATTCAAGATTCCGTCTGACTGTTCCTTACGGAAAGCTGATGGTCTCAGACAAGATAATCGACGGGGAGGCAAATCTTCCCGCCCGCGCTTCACAGCTGAACGGTGATTTTGTAAACGCCGACAAGGAGTGGACACTCGACAAAACCGCCCTCGATGCCGACCACCTCGTGACAGTGTTTGCCCGCCACGCCGGCCGCGAGAGTGAAATCGAGAGTTACCGCGTCAGCCGCGACGGCACGATTTCAGCGGTAGCCACCATCGGCGACGATTACGACGAAGAATCTCCCAAAGAATATTACACCCTGACCGGTGTGCGGGTGAATCCGTCAGAAACCACCCCGGGGGTCTATATCTGTCGCCAAGGCAGCAAGGTCAGCAAGATAATCCTCCGCTGAATCCACTTTTAAGGTAACCAGTATTTGGTCAAGTCAACAAAACTCACTACCTTTGGGGTAGAAGTTTTGTTGACTTTTTTATGAAAACTGCCAATACTATGCATATCATACTCGCCGGATGCATCCCGGCCTTTTGTGCCTTGTCTGCAATCACCGGCTGCTCCGGCTCCGGGAAGCCTGTCCCCGAGGCACAGGCTCTTTTCGACGGGGCGTCCCTCGCTTACGAGACTGCCGACTATTCCCGCGCCGAGATTCTGCTTGACTCCCTCCAGAAAAGCTACCCCGCTGAAATCTCGCTCCAAAAGGAGGGTATGGCCCTCCGTCCGAAGGTAATCGAGAAGGCCACATTGCTGAAAATCTCCACCAACGACTCCCTTATGGCTCTCGACAAGGTGGAGGCCGAACAGCTCAAACCCAGGCTCAAATGGATAAAGACTCCCCGTATGCTCGAAGGGTATTGGGTGGCCTCTAAAGGTTACAACCCCTCATTCATGTCGACAACCGCCATCCAGGGTCGCGTTTCCGAAATCGGAGAGTTCTACATCGTCTCCTCCGCCAAGCCTTCGCTGGGCCACACCTCGATAGCCCTATCCAACGGCTCATCATCGGTATCAACCCCAGAAGTCCCTTATGACGGGGAGAGCAACTATCGCATAGACGGCGGGGAAATCATCACCTTCTCCCCGGCGCAGAGCGACACCATCGGACAGTTCGCCCTGGCCAATTCCGGCAAACCGCTTACCGTCACATTCCGTGGGAAATCCTCCAAGCCGGTGAAACTCTCGGCGGCTGAAAGCGCAGCCTTGGCCGATACCTACGCCTACGCGCGGGCCGTCAGCCGTGCCCGTCAGCTGGCAGTGGAACGTGAACGCCTCGAAGCCACCCTCCAGGTGGCCCGCAACCAGATTGCGCGCACCGCCCCAGAAACCGAGTCTGAAAAATAATCCGCCCCCCGTTGAGATTGTTGGCAATTTTTTCGTAACTTTGCCCGACCAAACGGGGCGCACTGAAAATGCCCCCAACAGCAGAACATTTTCAACTGATGATCAACCGAATTTTGATACGCATCAAGGTAGTGCAGATGCTTTATGCCTACCTGCTTACCCGTAGTGAATTCCACATCGAGAGCGCCCCGGAGAAGAAAACCCGCGACGCGCGTTACGCCTATTCCCTATACCTCGACCTGCTGCTGATGATTCTCCAGCTCTCGGGATGCAAGGTGAAACCCGGCAACCTGCGCGGCTCAATCGACTCCCTCCGTGAGTCAAACATGCTGGCCGGGACCGCACTGGCCAAAGCCCTTTCGGCAGACATCTCCATACGCGAGCTTATCGGCAAAGGTTCCCCCACGATTGACAACTTTGACGGAGCTTTACCCGGGCTGTATCATAAGATAATCGAATCAGCCGTCTACGCCGACTACCGCAAGAAAAAAGGCAAGAAGACCCTCGCCGAAGATGTGAAGCTCTGGACTGTATTGCTGTCAACCGTCCTGGCCAAAGACCCCGTACTGCTGGAGAAAGCCCGCGAGAACGAGGATTTCACATCCGTCGGTTTCCGTCAGGCCTTCACGATGGTGGCCAACACCCTCAACGATTTCTCTGACACCCGCAGCTCACTCACCCAGGCCAGGAAATCGCTCAACGATTCCCTGGAGAAAGCCTACGAGCTTTATATCTCGCTGCTCCTGCTCCCCTGCTACCTCACCGACCTCGAAGCCGAACGCATCGAGGCCGCCAAAGAGAAATATTGCCCCACCGACGAGGAGCTGAACCCCAACACCCGCTTCATCGACAACCGCTACGTCAAGGCAATCCGCGAGTCGGAGGAGATAGCCCAGTATGTCAAGGATCACCCCGTGGCATGGGACGGCGACTATTACATGCTCAAAGAGCTTCTTGACGCTGTCCGCCAGAGCGACACCTACAAGGAATACATGGAGGCTGATGCCGTCACATTCCAGGATGACTGCGAGTTCTGGCGCCGCACTCTGAAAAATGTGATTTTCCCCGCCGACGCGCTTGCCGAGGGTATGGAGAACAAGTCGGTCTACTGGAACGACGACCTCGCCGTCATGGGCACCTTCACCCTCAAGACCATCAAGCAGATGGCCAACGCCGGTGACGGTTCTGTCGAAGTGCTGCCGGTCTACAAGAACAGCGACGACGCCAACTTCGGCCCCGAGCTGTTCACCGGAGCCATCAACAACCGCGAGGAATACCGCTCATATATCGACAAGTTCATCAACGGCTCGCAATGGGATCCCGAACGTCTGGCCTTCACCGACATCGTGATTCTCATCACAGCCATCACCGAGCTGCTCAACTTCCCCTCGATTCCCATCCCCGTGACCCTCAACGAGTACATCGAAATCGCCAACTACTATTCGACCGCCCGCAGCGGCCAGTTTATCAACGGTGTCCTCTACTCGATAGTCAACTACCTCAAGGAGGAAGGGAAGCTGATGAAATAAGCTTCGTATCCCATTTGAAAACGAATAACAATAACCGAAAATAAAAATCCCGATGATTACCAACCTCATCCCCCTCCAGGCCGCCGCAGGTGGCGCCGATTACACTGGCATCATTATGATTGTCGGCCTTATCCTGGTGTTCTATTTCCTGATGATCCGTCCCCAGCAGAAGAAACAGAAGGAAATCCGCAAGTTCCGTGAAGGCCTCAAGAAAGGCGACAACATCATCACCGCCGGCGGTATCCACGGCAAAATCAAGGAAGTGAAAGATGACAGCTTCCTGGTGTCCGTGTCTGACAACACAGTTCTGCGCATCGACAAAGGTTCGGTATATCCCTCTGCAGCCGACGCTCAGGAGCAGGAAGCCAACAAGACCAAAGCCTGATAGCCCCGACGGCGGCCGTGGCACACGCCGCCTCGCCGACTAACCGCCTGACCGAATATGGTGGATTACAGGAAATACTACCGTAAGTTCAAGGAGGACTTGCGCACCACAGCGGGGCGCAACGTCCTCACTTTTCTTGTGTTCCTGATTATCTCCACCATCTTCTGGTTCCTTATGGCCCTCAACGACGAGATTCAGAAAGACTACAAGGTGCCCTTGCGTCTTGAGGAATTCCCCAAAAACATGACCATCATTTCAGGTAATGTACCGACCGTCAATGTGACCATAAAAGACAAAGGATCGGCCCTCGCCAAATTCGCCTGGGGAGCCAAACCGGTGCTGAAACTCCGCTACGACCAGTTCAGCCGCCCCAGTGATTATCATCTGCTGCTCAACGAAGCCCAGCTCAACTCGGCCCTGAGAGGCATCTTCGGCACCAGTGCCTCCATTGTCGCCGTCAGACCCGACTCCCTCCACCTCTACTACACCACCAACCCGGGTATCCCAGTCAAGGTAATCGTGGATGCCGACATCACCACCCTCCCCCAATACGAGGCGTTCGGTTCTCCGAAAATATCAACCGACTCGGTAATGCTCTACTCCAACCAGAAAGAGAGGTTGCAGATAAAAGAGCTTACCACCACTCCGATTTCCCTCTCACGACTCTCAGACACCACCACCGTGGAGGTCAGCATCCTCGTGCCTGACGGCATGAAGGCAGTCCCCTCCAAAGTGAAGGTGACATTCCCCATCGAACCGCTCGTCACCAAGACGCGAAAGCTGAAAATCGAGCCAATCAATGTTCCCGGCGGGACTCGTCTGATTCCCTTCCCCGCCATCGTCGAGGCGACATACCTGCTGCCCAAAAGCACCTACTCCGCGGCCAACACATCCCTGAAAGCCACCGTCGATTACAACGACATCACATCCGGCAAGAAGACAATCCCCGTAAGGCTAAGCGGAGTCCCACCCTACTACCAGAGTGCACGTCTGCTGACATCCGAAGTCGAATTTCTCATAGAACAGGAATAAATGACACCCCTGATTGCAATCACCGGAGGCATAGGCAGCGGCAAATCAGCCGTCAGCCGGTGTCTGACCGCCTGGGGGCTAAAGGTCTATGACTGTGATTCCCGTGCCAAAGCCCTTATGGACAACGACACCCGGATACACCGCCGCCTCTGTGAGGAGATTTCCCCGAAAGCTGTCAGCAACGGGGTCATCGACCGCAGACATCTTGCCGACATCGTATTCGCGGACTCCGCCAAGCTCGTCCGGCTCAACGCCATCGTCCATAGCCACGTCACTGAAGACATACGCCGCTGGCGCGAAGCCAACTCTGCTGCCCCGTTGCTCTTCGTCGAGACCGCAATACTCCTTGAGAGCAATCTCCACAATGAGGTGGATGAGATATGGGTTGTGGAAGCGGATGAAGACACCCGCCTCAGCCGTGCCTGCAAACGTGACTCCGCCTTACCCGAACAAATAAAAGCGAGGATGCGGCGTCAGCGCAAAGTCGCCAAGGAGGATGTGTCCGTCCCCTTCCGCGTTATCGACAACAACGGCCACCTCCCGCTGCTTCCTCAGCTTGAAAGATTGCTCCTCCTCCATTCCGTCTCCCCCTCCTCTCTCCCCGGCCAATGGAAAAACTGATGCAGTTTGTATGGCAGCACCGTCTATGGGACTACACCCCGCTCCGGACTTCAGACGGCAAGCGTGTCAGGATTATCCATCCGGGCACACTCAACTCTGACTCCGGCCCTGACTTCTTCAACGCGTCGATAGAAATCGACGGACAGCGGTGGGCAGGAAATGTGGAAATCCATGTCAGGGCTTCCGACTGGTTCCGTCACGGACATGACCGCGACCGGGCATATGACTCGGTGATTCTGCATGTGGTCCAAATCGACGACACTCAGGTCAAGCGTCCCGACGGCTCCATCATCCCCCAGACAACCGTCAAATGCTCTGCCCAGGCAGCCGCGCGATGCAACATGCTGATGTCCGGAGCCGCTGCAGGCTTACCCTGCGCCAGGACAATCGCTTCCCTCGAAAAGATATACCATACCGAATGGCTGACCGCTCTGGCCATCGAACGCCTGTATGCGAAAAGTGACCGCATACTCGACCTGGTCAGGTTCACCGAAGGTGACTGGGAGGCGGCGGCATACATCACCCTGTCGCGTTCGCTCGGATTCGGGCTGAACGCCGAGCCGTTCGAGGTGCTGGCCAAGAACCTCCCGCTGAAATTCCTCAACCGCCACCGCGACGAGCTGGTCACGATGGAGGCCCTGGTATTCGGGCAGGCCGGTATGATTCCGGCCCCTGCCAACGATGAAGATGGATATATCACGCGCCTGCGCCAGGAATACAATTTCATGGCCCATAAATTCACCCTTCATCCTCTTCCTCTCCAATGGAAACTCTCTCGGACGCGTCCCCAGAATTTTCCCCATCGCCGTCTCGCTCTGCTTGCCGAGAAAATCCATCGCGGATTCTCCCTGATCGGACGGCTTGACGACATTATCGCCGACCTGTACCGCCGCCGTGAGAAGTCATTCATGGAGACCCGCTGCTATTATCCGCATATCCCAGAACCTGTTACCCCCCAGTTCCCCTCCCTTCAGGAAATCCGCGAGGAATTTGACATCCGCCTGACCGGATTCTGGGCCACAAGATACACATTCGGGACTTCCGGCAAAGGGGCGTCGCCACGCGCCCTGACCGACAGCTCGATTGACCGCCTGGTAATCAATGTGGCCATCCCCCTGATGCTCGCCCGCTCCACAGCACGCGGGGATGTGGCCACAATGCGCCTCATCCCTGAACTGCTGCGTTCCTTCCGGGCCGAGGACAACAAAGATGTCAGGCTCTTCATCTGCGCCGGAATGGAATGCCGCGACGCTTTCGACTCCCAGGCGATGATACAGCTGCGACGTGAATATTGCGAAAAAAACAAATGCATATATTGCCGTTTCGGTCACAGGATGCTGGCCTCGGAAATACAAAGATAAGTACATAGTAGCCAAATCCGCCACATCGCATATGACAATTATCCCCTCCTATCCTTTGTAAAGTGGGAGATATTTGGTATTTTTGCAAATACCTTGAAGACTATATATACGCATACGACTGGCATACGACTTGTCAGCGTTATTGTGTGAACTGTCTAAGGCATACGTAGTCAACATTTTACGGAGTACGTTGGATGGAAGTTCTCCGTGGACACCCGTAAAAAACCTTGAATATGGAACCCGCAAACGAAGTAAAAACCAGGAGACCGCGCCGCTCGAAAGCCGACATCGAGGAAGCCATACATAAGGCAGCTGTTGCGCAAATAAAAAAGAAAGGATTCTCGCTCGCTTTAGTGACCGATATCGTAAAACGGGCAAAAATCGAACCTATCGTTTTCTATAACCGCTACAAAAACCTCGACGAGTTTTATGATGAATTCGTCAAGAATTATGATTATTGGCTCAGCGACCTCGTGAGGGACTCTATCGAGGAAATCGGCTCTGAGGAAGGTTACAGCAACATCCTTGAGAAGTTGTTGACAAACCTTATGTCCGAAGAAATCATGACAGAGCTGCTCAGATGGGAAATCGCGGAAGGGAACCATATCACCGAACGTACATCGCGCCTGCGCGAGCTGCATGCCCTCGAACTGGTCAACTCATACAGAGACCTCTACCGCCGCGAGAATCTGGACATCGCCGCGATAACAGCCCTTATGGTAGCCGGAATCTACTACCTGGTACTTCACAAAGACCGTTCCACATTCGCCGGCATCGACATAAACACCATACCTGGGAAAAGGAGGATGCTCAAAGCAATACGCAGCATCGCTTCGATGATGTTCCGGGAAGAAGAGAACTCACGCCTTTCTACATGCGATGGCGACGAGGAGGCCGAGACATACCGCCGCAACTATGAAGCCGCCTGCCGCGAACGTGTGGAGAGCGATTTCCGCGACCATGTGGAAGACCTTATGGAGGCCCGACGCATCGCCGACCGCAAACGTATCGCGGAGAACCTTCGAGTGCAAGGAATTTCGGAGGAGTTGATAGCCCGTTGTGTCAACGACAACAACGACGACTGACATCCCCTAAGATCATATCAACGGCATCCCGGCCTTTCACTCCTAAAAACTTCAGACTTGGCATAAAACTATCTTACATATCTTCAACCCAACGACACAATCATATCCAACTATCATTGTGTCAGAAAGGCCGGATATCAAATATGCACGGTATCGCATCTGCGACATCCGTGCATATTTGCATCTGTACCGAAAGATGTAGCCGACGC
>URLF01000044.1 GCA_900548705.1 uncultured Porphyromonadaceae bacterium
GGTCCATTATCCACTTTATTATTCTCGTCTCGCGGACTGTGCGCCGGAAGGCGAGCAATAGGCCGTAGAGGACATTGACGATGAAGAGTATCTGGCATCCCCGCAACACTCTCGCTATGTGGCGGTAATCCGAGGCGGAATGGTCAAAGCCGAAATAGACCGTCAATGCCGTCAGGCAGACAATCGACCCGGCGAAAGTGGCGACCCCCAGAATGTTGCTGCCGATACGAATCGCAGGCACAAAACGCGCGGTGAACCGGAGGTAAGCGTGCCACGCCACCACCAACCGTCGTCTTATGCCTGTCAATCCGCCCGGCATGTCAGTTTACCGTTTTTTCAGCATGTCGAGCAACGATCCCAGCCCTCCGGCCTGACCGGTGGAATCGGGTGTCTCCTGCTGTTGTGTCGAGGTGTTGCCAGCAGTTCCTACCGACCCGGTTTTGGTGAGGGAGAAACCGCAGTTCAGCCCGTCGTAGCTGTTCAGGAAAGTCGCGGCGGCCTGAAGGGTCTGTTTGCCGGTAAGCTTGGCCACAGTGTTCATCAGGCTCAGCAGCTTCGAGGCATCGAAAGTCATTATCAGTCCGTTGCCGGATTTCTGCACATCGGCGGCAATCTTGCCGAAACTCATCTTGCCGAGGGCCTTGAAGGTGAAGATGAAGGAATTGGCCGATGTCTGGGTCGAATCGCGCTGGAATGTGCCGTTCAGCTTGATTTTCCCCAGCGAGAACTCGAATGTCTTCTCCGGGGTGAGGGTGACGACGAGATTATGCATGCCTGCCTTCTCGTAGTAGGGGGCGAGTTTGTTGACAATCGTTGCAGCCATGGCGACACCACCGGCTTTCTGCAGGAAGTTGTCGCTCTTGAATGTGATGGCCGGTTCCTTGTAGGCATACACTCCGGCGAGGTCTTCTTCTGACAGCTGTCCTCCGCCAAGCAGGCCGGAAATCAGACCGCCGAGGGCATCCCCCAGACCGCTCCCGGGCTGTGAACCCTCTGAAGATGAACCTCCGGCGAGACCACCGAGGAGATCACGGATGTCAGGCTCGGCCTTGATGGAGGGCGCCGCTATCAAAAACATGGCCAGGATAGCAAATACAATCTTTTTCATACCTTAATATAACATTGGAAATTAGCTAATGGTCACGGCAAAAACCGCAATTACGAGGCAAAATTAACAAAATCTTTTTCAATCCTGTCATAAATAACGGGGAGTTGGACGACACGCCACTGTTAAAAACTTTAACACTCGATTGTTTTTTCCTTACGTCAAAAAAACTTAACTTTACAAAAATTTTGCGTGTGGTAGTCGGGACGACTACGTTCTGACAGAGGCAAATTATTGGTTTTTAACATCTTATCACAATTCTGGTTGAAAATCGAAAAAGCCTCCTGTAACTGACAGGTCACGTTTCAAAGTGCATTTGATGAATACTATCGTAAAAAAGATATTGGCCATTCTCGTGTTGGCTGTCATCTCGGCAGGAAGCGGCGCAAGCGCCCAGGTCGAGTTCAAGCGCGGGCTGGAACAGATATCCTTCATCCCCAAGGGGCAATGGATAACCGGTGTCAGCGTGAGCTTCTCGCAGTCTAACCAGGACAACTACCAGTTCTTCATAGTCGAGGACATGTCGGGCGACGCCTATACATTCAAGGTGAGCCCGATGCTGATGTATTGCTTCAAAGACAACCTTTGCGCCGGCGGAAAGATGTCATATACCCGCACGCGTACCCGCCTCGACCAGGCAAGGATGGTCATAGACTCCGAGACCGATTACTCCGTCGACAACCTCTACCAGATTTCCCACAACTACTCGGCGATGGCCTGTTTCCGCAACTACATAAGCCTGGGGCGCAGCCATCGTTTCGGTTTCTTCAACGAAGTGCAGCTCCAGTTTGGAGGGGGCGAGTCGAAGATAATAAACGGTCGCGGGAATGACCTGACGGGCACATTCGACAAGAGCTGGAACATGAACATCGGCCTCGCTCCCGGAATGGTGATGTTCCTCAACAACTATTCGGCGATAGAGGTGAATGTGGGTGTGTTAGGTTTCAATTATTCCCACACCACCTCCAAGACCGACCAGGTCTACCTCGCCTCACGCGAGTCGAAACAGGCCAACTTCAAAATCAACCTATTCTCGATTACCTTCGGGGTCGCGTTCTATCTGTAAAAAACCGAGACAGTCATGATAAGAAAATTGCTTCTGATGATAATTGGCCTGGTTGTCGCGGTGCTGTCACTGGTAACCGAAGCGTGGGGTGCCGAACGTGTCTTCTCCGATGCGATTCCCTTGCTGGGCAAACTGACAGAGGGGGAGAAAATCCCCATCGACTCGACGGTCGTCACTGACGACATTCCCGACGAGACAGTGCTGGTCGGGGGAGACACGGTATCGATAATCCTCCCGCAGAAAAACTATGGGCGCTACAATCGCGGACTCTATAACTATCTGTTTATCCCCAAAGGACAATGGTCGTTCGGACTGATGGCCTCATACGGGGAGTTCTCGACCGACGATGTCCAGCTGCTGTCGGTAATCAAAGACCTCGACCTGAACATCAAGGCCTACTCCCTCCAGCCATCAATCACATACTTCTTCCGCAACAACCAGTCGATAGGAATGAAATTCGTCTATGTGCGCCGCAACCTCGACCTGCCCGGTCTGGCGGTGGATTTCAGCGACGACATGAATTTCTCGCTCAAGGATGTGAGCTATTACGAGCAGAGTTACTCGACTTCTGTGTCATACCGCAACTATGTCGGCCTGGGACGCGACAGGCGTTTCGGAGTGTTCAATGATGTCGACCTCTCTTTCGGCTCCGGCTCGGCAAGGTTCAAACGCTATTACGGAGGGGAATTGCGCGACACCCGCACCAACTCAATGAGCGCGGCCCTGAACTTCTCGCCCGGCCTGTGTGTCTTCATTATGGACTATGTGAGCTTCAACGTCAGCTTCGGAGTCTTCGGCATAAAGGTCCACCACGAGAAGCAGCAGACCAACGGGGTCGAGGAGGGGACCCGCTTCACCTCGGGAGCCAATTTCAAATTCAATATTTTCAACATCAACTTCGGCATGGCCGTCTTTATCTGATATATGAGTCTGAGAATGGAAACAATGCCAGTCATAAAGACCTCCCGGACGACACGCCTCCTGACGGCGGTGCTGTCGGCAGCTGTCCTGATGTTACAAGGATGCCTCAAAAACGACATCCCCTATCCCCGCATACAGCCCGACTTTCTGACCATGGAGGCCGAAGGGCTGGAAAAACCGGCGGAAATAGATGTTGCCAACCGTATGGTAACCCTCACTTTCGGCGAGGAGGTCAACATAAAGAAAGCCCATATCACTTCTTACACCATAACAGAGGGGGCGTCGCTCACAGGCGGCAATCTCGACCAGCCCCTGAATCTGTCTGACTATTACATATGTACCCTGTCTCTATATCAGGACTATGACTGGGTAATCAAGGGGGTACAGAACATCGAGCGGTATTTCACAGTGGAGAATCAGGTCGGGGCGACAATCATCGATGTCGGCGGTCGACGTGTGAAGGTCAACGTGTCATCCAACGGAGGCGGACTCAGCAAAGTTAAGGTGCTGACCATGAAGCTCGGTCCCGTCAACTCCCTGACCACCCCCGCGCTCGAAGGAGAGACCATCGACCTCACGCGCCCGGTGGATGTGACGGTCAACGCCTACGGTGAGGAGAGCGTATGGACCATCATCGGCGAGGAGGTGACATCCAATGTGCAGACAATCCGCGCCGACGCGTGGACTAATGTGGCATGGGTCTACGGAGCCGGACTCGATGGTGTGGAGAACGGTGTGGAATATCGTCTCTACGGCACACAGGAATGGACAAAAGCGCCATTGTCATGGATAACCAACACCGGTTCAACCTTCTACGCCCGTCTGGTCAACCTCAACCCTGACACGGAATACGAGGCTCGCACATATGGCGGCGCGGAATATGGCGATGTGGTGAGATTCACCACCGGTTCAATCGTCCAGCTTCCTAACTCGTCACTCTCACAATGGTCTAAAAACGGTGCCGTATGGCAGCCGTGGGGAGAGGGTGAGACACCATACTGGGACACTGGCAACAAGGGGGCATCCACCCTCGGCTCAAGCAATGTGATACCTACGTCCGACACCTCGTCGGGAACCGGGCAGGCCGCTATGCTCCAGACAAAGTTCGTCGGAGTCGGAATCATCGGCAAGATTGCCGCCGGAAGTGTCTTTGTCGGGTCATACCTCCGCACTGACGGCACCAACGGTGTGCTGCAGTTCGGACGCGAGTTCACCGAGCGTCCCACCCGCCTGCGTGGCTATTTCAACTATAAGACAGCCCCCATCAACAAGGCCAGCACGGAATACCAGAACCTGCTCGGACAACCCGACACCTGCATCGTCTGGTGTGCGCTCATCGACTCTCCCCAACCCTTTGAGTGCCGCACCAACCCCAAGGACCAGAACCTCTTCAACCCGTCTGCTTCCTATGTAGTGGCCTACGGCAAGATGCAGTGTGGCGACAACATACCCCAGTACATACCCTTCGAGGTCAACCTCGAATACACCGCCACCAACCGACAGCCGAAATACATCCTCGTGGTCGCTTCGTCAAGCAAATATGGCGACTACTTCACCGGTGGCGACGGTGCGGTGATGTGTCTCGACGACCTTGAACTGGAATATGACTATTAATTAATGAGTATCGAAACTTTCAGATATATGAAAACAATAACCAAAGCACTCGCGACAATCATTCTCGCAGCGGCCTCATCAGGGGTCGCCGGTGCGCAAAGCTATATGTTCGACAATCCGGAAAACCGCACATACTTCGGTGTGAGGGCCGGACTTGACATCTCATCCGCCGCCAACGGGGGGGCGATGTTCAGCAACAAGGCCGGATTCAGCGCCGGCGCGATATATAACATACCCGTCGTTGCCAACTTCTACTTCGAGCCTGGACTGTATCTCTTCTACAATACCTTCGGAACAGTCCATCTCGAAAATTACCCTTATATAGTCACCGATTCGGAGGGTAACGAGAATGAATATTACAAACTGTATCAGGTGGACGGTAGCCTGCGAAACTTCGGATTCCGTATCCCGATGAACCTCGGCTATCACTTCGACTTTGCCGACGACCTGTCTGTAAGCGTCTTCACCGGTCCGCAATTCAACCTCGGCCTTGTGGCACGCTACCACCAGAACGAAGTCATCACCCCCGGCAACGAGACAGTGAAGTCGACCTCAGTAGACGCTTTCGGCACAGGAGGTTTCAAGCACTTCGACATGCAATGGAACTTCGGTATAGGCCTGACCTATCAGCGTTATTTCGTCAGCATCGGCGGTTCGGTTGGTGTCACCCGTATGAAGAGCGCGTCAATCATCGAAGCGGGTCCCTATAAAGTCGACCTGCGCCGCAACATCCGCCGCAATCTCTTCAACATCTCCGTGGGATATAATTTCTGATTTCATTCCATCCGACTCAATCCTGTCAGTCCTGCGAGTACCCGACATAGTGCGAAACGGCATCAATTTACAAAACTGACATATACAATCAAGTCTGGTACAATCAAGTCTCGTTTTGTCGCGGGTGGGGCATTTTTATGGCAGATATGCAATAAATTATGTAAGGTTGCGTTTTATGGGTGATGAGATGGATTGCCACCACCATAGTGTCGATTTTTCTTCTCCTTTCATTTGAAGCTGAAGGGAGGAGGGCAACACGGATTGACTCGTTGATCAACGAGCTTGACACCGTAATCACCAACCGTTCGCGTTATTTCGAAATAAAGGAAACCAGGATTTCAACGTTGAAATCATCCTTGGTTTCCGCCAGGGATGACAGGGACAGATTCGACATATTAGGCACGCTTATAGACGAATACAATCCCTATAACACCGACTCGGCCCTGATGTACAGTCTCGAACGCGAGGCTGTGGCAAACAAAATCGGAGACCCGGCACGCATCTACAATGCCCGAATGAACCGTGCGGCAGCCCTGAGTGCCATCGGTATGTACCCCGAGGTGATAGAGCTGATGGAGAATATCAAGACAGACGATCTCCCGGGTTATCTTCATCCTTTCTACTTCCATATAATGCGTACCCTTTATGGGCGGTTGGCTGATTATTCCGCCTTCGAGCCGGAGAGGAAGCGTTATGAGGAACTCACCGACGCATACCGTGATTCGTTGATGAGGGTAAATGAACCCGGTTCGCTCCCTTTCGCCATATCACGCGCCGACCAGCTCAATGCCCATGGCCGTCCCGGAGAAGCTCTCGCTGTCATGGCTGAGTTTATGGACACCCATGAGCTGACTGAGCATGACAAGGCGATATGTGCCTGGACATTGTCGGAGTCGTATGCCCTCCAGGGCAATATCGACGGACAGAAGGAGCAATTGCTGCTCTCCGCGATTTCCGATATGAAAAGCGCCGTCAGGGAGTACATCTCCCTCCGCTCCCTTGCCCTGTTGCTCTACAAAGAGGGGGATCTTGACCGGGCTTACCGTTTCCTCAATGTCTGTGTGGAGGATGCCTCGAAAAGCAACGCCCGTCACCGAATCATTGAGCTTAACGAGACTTACCCGATGATCAACGGCATCTACATCGATGCGATGAAGAGGCAGAAAAAGTCGTTGCAGTGGGCGTTGGCAATCATTACCGTCATCTCCCTTTCGCTGCTTGGGGCTTTGTTCTTCATCAAGAAGCAGATGAGCAAGATTGCCGCCGCCCGGAAGACCATTGAGGAGAACAACATAAGGCTCAACACCCTCAACTCGCGCCTTACCGAATCGAACCGTGAGCTGTGTGAGGCCAACCGCTCAATCGCTGAGAACTCCCGCGTCAAGGAGACTTACATTGGCCGGTATATGGACCAGTGTCTTGAATATATCGAGCGTCTCGACTCTTACCGGAAGTCAATCGCCAAGATGGCTTCCACCGGCAAGACCGAGGAACTGAAGAAGATGGTGAAATCTTCGGCGGCTATCGACGATGAGCTGAAACTGTTTTACGGACATTTCGACACTACCTTCCTCAAACTCTTCCCGACCTTCGTGGAGGATTTCAACAAACTGCTCGTGCCGGAAGAGGCGATTGTCCCAAAGAAGCCAGGCTCTCTGACAACCGAACTACGCATTTTCGCTCTGATAAGACTCGGTATCACCGACAGTGACCGTATAGCCAAATTCCTGAGATATTCGATTACCACAATCTATAATTATCGCACACGAGTGAGAAACAAGGCTGCCGGCGACCGTTCCAGACTTGAGGAACAGGTATTGCTCATAGGCCGTTCCGAACTTTGAAAACACATCCCCCAAAGAGTTGTCTGTTTTACCCGGTGCTGACCTCGCCGACGGCTTTTCACGGCCCTCACTGATAGGGCTTCCCGGGTAGACTGACATCTGATTATCGTCAATCCTGAAGCCAAAACCACCAATTTTCGTTCAAAACCAACTATATAATTTACCCCTCCTGAAATGCCTAATCTATTGTATCCCAGTGTTAAGTGGTCTCCAATCCACTACTTTTTCAGTATAGGACATTGACAAAGATGTTTTCTATATCTAACTTTGCAGAAAAGACTACTTGCCTAACAGAATTTTCTAACCAAAAAATCTTATCAATGAAAAAAACAGTTGCCAGGAAACTGGTGTCCCTTTTGCTGATGTTTGTGGGGCTGCAATATGCCGCCGCCCAGCAGCTGAATGTGAAAGGCACGGTTACCGACCCATCCGGTGAACCTGTCATCGGTGCAAGCGTAATAGTGGAAGGCACCAAGACCGGTACATCCACCGACATCGACGGTAATTTCACCGTCAGTGCTGATGCCAAAGGCAAACTCCGAATCTCTTATATCGGATATGAAACCCAGGATGTCGCTGTCAACGGCCGGACAGACATCAAAGTCGTACTTAAAGAAAACTCCGCAGTCCTCGACGAGGTCGTAGTCATAGGTTACGGAACAATGGACAAGAAGGAGCTGACCTCGGCCATCTCCCATGTCAGCGAGAAGGACTTCCTTTCGGTAAGTTCGCTCGACCCCTCGATGATGATTCAGGGAAAAGTCCCCGGTGTCTCCATCACAAACACCGGTGCCGGTGACCCCAACAACCAGGCCAGCATCCAGATTCGTGGTGTCTCCTCCCGCGAGGCAGGCCTTGGCCCGCTGATCGTGATTGACGGTGTGCCGGGTGGCAATCTCACCAATATCAACCCCAATGACATCGCGTCGTTCGACATCCTCAAGGATGGCGCCGCATCCGCTATATATGGTACACGCGGTTCTAATGGTGTCATCCTCGTGACCACCAAGAAAGGCAGCAAGGATGGCAACACCCACACCACCTATTCCGGCACACTTGCCTGGGATGTCGTCAAGAAGGAACTCAATATGATGAACGCCCAGGATTACCGCGAAGTGCGCCTCGGATGGGGTGACCGTGGTGTCGACCTCGGCGGCAACGATGACTGGCTTGACGCTGTAACCCGCACAGGTTTCACTCAGCAGCATACCCTGACCGTCAGCGGCGGTAACGAGCGCAGCAACTACCGTGTCAGCGCCGACTACCGTAAGGCCAACGGTATCGACCTCCGTTCGAGCCGTGAGGAATATGGCGCACGCGCCTCTGTGATGCACACCACAAAGGGTGGTCTCTTCACAATCAACATCAATGTCGCTCCCCGTATCATCTACCGCGACAACGCCGACTGGGGTGTGTTCCGCAACGCCATCGAGGCCAACCCGACCACACCTATCATGGATCCTGAGAATCCCAACATGTACTATAATTTCCAGGGACAGGTAGTGGGTAGCAACCCCGTCGAGCTGATGAAGCTTGAGAAAGACCACGCCGACACCAAGCTCCTTGACTGGGACGGTACTCTCAAGCTCAACCTCCTGCCCCTCCTGGCAAAAGATGGTCAGAGCATCCACCATCTGACCACCCAGGTGATGTTCGCCGACCACCAGTACAGCAACAACAACTCCTGGTTCCGTCCCTCGACCTCTACCCAGGCTGTAAACAGCGGTTACGACGGTGAGGCCAGCCGTTCCTATTCCAAGGAACGCCAGTATGTGGTTGAATGGCTCACAAACTACAACACCCATATCGACAAGCACAACATCAAGGCGATGGTGGGTTACTCCTACCAGTATTCCCAGTACTCAGGCTTCAACGCCGAGAACAAGGATTTCCCCAACGACGGTCTCGGCTCTGACAACCTCGGCTCCGGCGAGCTCGCCAAGGAGGAGGGTGAGGTATTGATGGGCAGCTACCGCAACGACTCCAAGCTCATCTCTTTCTTCGGCCGTGTAAGCTATGACTTCGACGGCAAATATCTCTTCACCGCTTCTCTTCGCCACGAGGGTTCCTCGAAGTTCGGCGCCAACCACAAATGGGGTAACTTCCCCGCCGTTTCCGCCGGATGGCGTATCTCGCAGGAGAAATTTATGAGCGGTCTCCGCTGGATTGACGACCTGAAAATCCGCGCCGACTACGGTGTGACCGGTAACCAGGACTTCGGCAGCTACCTCTCGATCAACACAATGGGCGGCTTCGGCTACTATTATTACAATGGAAAATACTTCCAGGTATGGGGCCCGGGCAAGAATGTCAACCCCGACCTCCGCTGGGAGAAAGGAAAGAACTGGAACATCGGTCTTGACTTCTCGCTGTTCAACAACCGCCTCTACGGTTCGCTCAACTACTTCAACCGCCGTCAGCAGGACCTGCTGGGTAACTACAAGGTTTCCGTGCCCCCCTATCTCTTCGACGAGACCTTCGTGAACGTGGGAACGATGAAGAACACCGGTTTCGAGTTTGACATCACTTTCAACGCCGTCAACACCAAGGACTTCTCATACAGCTTCAACGTAATCGGCACCGCGATGAGCAACAAGTTCGTCGATTTCAGCAACTCTGAATATATCGGTCAGGACTTCTATAATGTCTGCGGCACCGAGGATCCCTATCCTTTCTACAATCTCCAGCGTATCGAGAAAGGCCAGTCGCTCGGAAACTTCTATATGTGGAAATATGCCGGTATCACCCCCGAAGGTGAATGGCTCGTCTACGACAAGGACAATGACATCATCCGTGCCTCACAGGCTACAGATGAAGACCGCCGCGTCGTCGGCAACGGTATGCCCAAGTTCACAATGTCGACAAGCCACAACTTCCGTTACCGCAACTTCGACCTCGCCCTCTTCTTCCGTGGTGCCTTCGGTTTCGACATCTTCAACATCCACGACTTCTATTACGGAACCCGCAACTTCTCGGGCAATGTCCTCCGCAAGGCTTACGGCAAGAACTTCGATATCTCTCCCGATGCCAACCCCGTCGTGAGCGATTACTTCCTGGAGCGTGGTGACTACTTCAAGCTCGACATGCTGACACTGGGTTACACACTCCCGACCCCCAAGCTCCGCTTCCTCGACCGTGTGAGGGTTTACGGAACTGTCAAGAATGTCTTCACCATCACCAAGTTCAGCGGCGTGGATCCCTCCTCATACCAGGTCAACGGCCTTACCCCCGGCGGCCAGGGTTCCCGCACCTATTATCCCTCCACCCGCCAGTTCATACTCGGCGTCCAGCTGGATTTCTAATCACCTGTAAAAACATCCGAAATAAAAATGAAGTTTCTCAAACATATAGCGTCGGCAGCCCTGGGCATCATCGCCCTGACCGGTTGCACCAACCTGGACGAGACCCTCTATGACCAGGTGGGAACGCAAAACTATTACAACACCAAGAACGACGTGATACGCGCCGCGTTCCGTCCGTTCGAGCATGCATACTGGAGCATCTGCAGCCGCCATGTCCTCAATGAGCTTACCGCTGACCAGCTCATCACCCCGACACGCGACGGATGGTGGGACGACGGTGGCAAGTGGCGCCGCCTCCACTACCATCAGTGGAATGTCGAGGACGGGGGTGATGCGCAGACCGAGTGGAACGGTTGTTTCCAGGGTATCATGCAGTGTAACTACGTCATCGAGGACCTGGCCACACTCGACCCCTCCAAATTCGGCTTCACCCAGCCTGAGTTTGACAATATCAACGCCCAGTGTCGCGCCCTCCGCGCATGGTTCTACATCCGTCTGCTCGACGCTTTCCGTAACATCCCCCTGGCTGTCAGCTTCAACGATGTCTCCCTCAATTCCGAGGGTCAGGTTGAGCCGAAAGTGGTTTTTGACTTCATCGAAAGCGAGTTGAAAGACTGCCTGAAGCTCCTCACAAAGAAGGAGAGCCTCGGTTCGAACGTTAACCTCCAGGGTCAGTGGACTCAGGCCGGCGCTGCCGCCATGCTTGTGCGCCTTTACCTCAACGCCAAAGTTTATATCGGTGAGGAGCGTTATTCCGACTGCGAGAAAATCGCCCAGGAAATACTCGACGGTGTGTATGGCGCGTATGAGGTGGCCGACCGTTGGGACGCCGCCTTCGACTGGGACAATGACAACTGCGACGAGGTAATCTTCGGATTCCCCAGCTCTCAGGGTTATTCCTACTGGCTCTATCAGGGCGACACCTACTGGTGGACAGTTCCTGCCCGTGCCCGTTATTATTTCAACGACCGCAAGGCAAAGGCCGGCGACCATAACACCAAGTATGCAGCTTCCCCCAGCTACGACCTCAACGGCGACCTCTACACCTATGAGCTTGGAATGCCTGTCCAGAATTTCCGCAAGTATGAGGGTGACGAGCGTATGAAGCTTTACCGCAACCTTGGCGACAGCAAGCGTGAAGGTATGTTCCTATTCGGTTATCTCGAATATATCGACGAGGACGGCACCAAGAAGCGTGTCCGTGCCCCGGAACAGCCCTATGACCTCTATATCCGCGATGCTGTCGGTAACTTCCAGGCTATGGCTCCCGACAAGTGGCCTGCCAACAAGAATTCCACACTTATGAACGGTGACCACAACTCAGGATGGCACTTCGCCAAGTATCCCTTCTACAGCGATGATGACGCTCATCAGATGGAGAGCGACTACACCGAAATCCGTCTCCCTGAGGTGATTTACTCTTTGGCCGAATGCAAGCTCCGCTCCGGCAAGAAGGCTGAGGCCGCCCGTCTGCTCAACAGCGTGCGCCGCCGCAACTATCCCGCCGAGAATCTCAAAGATGTCCTTTATGCCCCGGAGGGCAAGGTTGACCTTACCGAGAAAGAGATGCTCGACGAGTGGGGCCGCGAGTTCTTCGCCGAGAGCCGCCGCCGCATCGACCTGATCCGTTTCGGCAAGTTCTCGAGCGGCACCTGGTGGGACAAGACACCCGATGCCGGAAGCTATACTGAGATTTTCCCCATCATGCGCCCGATTCTCAACTCCAACCCCGCATTGAAGCAGAATCCCGGTTACAGCAATTGATAATCAGACCGACTTTGTCACCTCAAAAAACTTAGAATCTACATGAAACTCAAAAATATGTTTTCCGCCCTGGCAGGAGTCGCTCTGACAATGACCCTGGCCGGATGTGACGGAGAGAAAGACCTGGTCATCATCGAGGGGAACCTTCCGATAAAGACCAACACCCTTTATATGGTCGGCGACGCCACCCCCAATGGCTGGAGCATCGATTCCCCGACACCCCTTGTCCAGACAGAGGCCGATCCCCTGGTCTTCACGTGGGAAGGCTCCCTCAACACCGGAGAAATGAAGCTCTGTCTGATCACAGGCAGCTTTGACACCGGTTTCATCCGTCCGATAGCCAACGGGACTGAAATAAATTCCACCCCCATCGTCAACGCTCCGTTCCAGATGCATGCCGGTGATCCCGACGAGAAATGGAAGGTGACCGAGGCGGGTGTCTACCAGCTGACCTTCGACCTGCGCAACTGGTGCATGTCTACCGCTTATGTCGGCGGACAGCCTGCCCCGGAAGTGGAGCCGATTGTGGCTGATGCCCTTTACCTGGTCGGTGACGCTACCGCCAACGGCTGGAACATCGACGCTCCGGTTGCGGCAGAAAAGAAATCTGACTTCATCTTTGAATATACCGGCCCCCTGACCCCCGGCGAGTTCAAGGCCTGCACCGTTTCCGGCAGCTGGGATGTGCCTTTCATCCGTCCCGCATCCGATGGTGAGAAACTTTCCAAGACAGGATTCGAGAATGAAGGATTCGTCTACGCCGCTTCCCCCGACAATAAATGGAAGGTTGCTGATGGCGGTATCTACCATCTGACATTCGACCTCGAACACTGGACTGTCAAGGCTGACTTCCTTGAGGAAATCATCAGCGAGAAGAATCCTATCGAGACTGCGACCCTCTTCATGATCGGCGACGCAACCCCCGGCGGCTGGAGCATGGATGACGCTACCGAGTTTACCGTCTCCTCCTCCAACAAATATCTTTTCACATGGGAAGGTGAACTGGTCACCGGTTCGATGAAGGCCTGCACCGAGCGTGACGGCACATTCTCCTGTCCCTTCATCCGTCCCTCCTCGGCAGGTGTGGAAATCAACAGCAACGGCGTTGCGGCAAGCGACTTCGTTTACACCACCAATCCTGACGACCAGTGGAAGATAACCGAGTCTGGCCGCTACCGCATCACTTTCGATCTTGAGAACTGGACTATCTCCGCTACCCGTATCGGTGGGGGAGATGTCCCTGGCCCCGGCGGGGATGAGAAAGAGCCCCTGGAATCCGCCACCCTCTACATGATTGGCGACGCCACCCCCGGCGGCTGGAGCATGGACGACGCTACGGCGTTCACCCGTTCGGCCGACAACAAATATCTCTTCACCTGGGAAGGGAATCTCTCCACCGGCGATATGAAAGCATGTCTGCAGCCCGACGGCACATTCTCCTGCCCCTTCCTCCGCCCCTCATCGGGCAATTGCGAGATTTCCCGCAATGGTGTGGCCGCGCCCGATTTCATCTACACCACCGGGCCTGACGACAAATGGAAAGTCACCGAGGCCGGCCGTTACCGCCTGACTTTCGACCTCCAGAACTGGACAATCGCGGCAACCCCGCTTGACTGATAAATATCTAAACCATACAATCTCTGACAAAAATGAAAAAGACTATCATATCGGCCGGCGTTGTCGCCTCGATGCTCCTGGCATCCTGCAGTGACGAGATCGAGATGCGCCGTCCGCCCGTCTACGAGCTTCCCGAGCTTCCCGTGGTCGAGGGCATCCACCAATACAAAGCTCCCCTCTATTGGAGCGTCTATGAATATTGCTATACCCAGGAGCAGGCCGGTGTCGCCAACGCCGACATGGATATCACTCCCGAGCAGTGGGACGAGATTATCGACTGGGTGGCCACCGAGCTGAAGCCCCATGGTTATGATATGGTCTGCACCGACGGCTTCATCCCGATGCTCGCCAAGGATGCCTCCGGTTACATGACCCATTACGGCTCAACATCGCTCAAAGACCTTGTCGCCAAGGCAAAGGCCAAGGGGCTGAAGGTGGGTGTGTATGACAATCCCCTCTGGATCCACGGCCCCTCAGAAACCAAAATCGAGGGCACTGACTATACCTTCGGCGGTCTCTATTACAACGGAACCACCCAGATTCTCAACCCCTCGGCTGAAAACATGTGGTTCAACTGGGTTGTTGCCGAGAATCCCGGCGCACGCGAGTATATCGACGGGTTCTTCAAGCATTACGCCGAACTCGGAATCGATTATATCCGTATGGACTTCCTCTCATGGTATGAGGATGGCAAAGACCGCAACATCGGTGTCGTGGGTCATGGTTATGGACGCGCTTCCTATGGCCGCGCCCTGGCTTACATCGCCGAGTCTGCCAAGAAATACGGCATCTTCACCTCGCTGGTAATGCCCCATATGTATAATGACGCCGAGGTAGAGGCCCGCTACGGCAACATGGTCCGCATCGTGGCAGACACCGCCGGTGGTGGCTGGTGGCATTTCTCTGCCGCCGACAAGGGACGGCTCTATTCCAACTGGCCCAACTGTATGAACATGTTTGACGGTTTCACATACTGGTCGCATATCGCCGGACGTGACAAGGTGATTCTCGACGGTGACTTCATCCGTCTGAACACCTTCGAGACAGACGCGGAGAAGGAATCTGTGGTTTCCCTCCAGCTGATGGCAGGTGGCCCCGTGACAGTCTCCGACCAGAAGAGCACCATCGGCAACGACATGCATTTCTACACCAACGACGAGATGCTTGCCCTCAACGCCGACCGCTTCGTGGGTCATCCCCTCAGCTCAAGCCTCATCGACCAGAACAACCAGATATGGTTCGGCCAGATGAGCAACGGCGACTACGTGATTGGTCTCTTCAACCGTGGAGACAACTCCATTTCCTACAATGTGAACTTCGCAGACCTCGGTATCCAGGGTGAGTGGAAAATCCGCGACCTCTGGCGTCACGCCGACGAGGGCACCGGCAGCTCGGTTTCTGCCACAGTTGCTCCCCACGGATGTAAAATCGTCCGTCTGTCGAAGTAAAAAAAATCTCTGTTTTATCGTAAAAGCTTAGTATTTAATGCAATACAAACTCTTCTCGGCTGCGGCTCTTGCCGCGGCCGGCCTGAGCCTCGCCTTTCAGGGAGCCTCGGCAGCTGAAATTTCCTCCCCTTCCGGTATCGTGACAGTCGAGGCTGATGTGGTCGCCGGAGTCCCCACCTACAATGTGTCATACAAAGGGAAGCCTGTCATCAAGCCTTCGACGCTCGGCCTTCAGCTGGCCGACGGCGCAGACCTTATGGATGGATTCGAGCTTGCCTCAACCTCCACATCCTCGTTCGATGAGACCTGGGAACCGGTCTGGGGTGAGAACAGCAAAATCCGCAACAACTACAACGAACTTCTCCTGGAGATGCGCCAGCCTTCGACAGGGCGCCTGATGAATCTCCGGTTCCGCGTATATGACGACGGCATGGGCCTCCGCTATGAGTTCCCGATGCAGAGCAACCTGGTATATTTCATTATCAAGGAGGAGAAAACCCAGTTTGCGATGACCGGCGACCATATCGCCTGGTGGATTGCCGGCGACTATGACACCCAGGAATATGACTGGACCGAGAGCCGTCTTTCCGAAATCCGCGAGAAGCATGCCGGAAGTATCTCCGGCAACGCCTCCCAGAAGCAGTTCTCGCCGACCGGGGTGCAGACATCGCTCCAGATGAAGACTGACGACGGTCTGTATATCAACCTCCACGAGGCGGCCCTGGTCGATTATTCTTGCATGCACCTCAACCTCGACGACAAGAACATGGTCTTCGAGTCATGGCTGACCCCCGACGCGCAGGGAAACAAGGGACATCTCCAGTGTCCGGCCCACACCCCGTGGCGCACCGTGATTGTCAGCGACGATGCCCGTGACATGCTCTCTTCCAACCTCATCCTCAATCTCAATGAGCCTTGTGCGTATGAAGACACCTCCTGGATCAAGCCGGTCAAATACATCGGCGTGTGGTGGGAGATGATTGGCGGCGGCAAGGAGTGGTCATACACTTATGACCTCCCTTCGGTGAAGCTCGATCAGCTCGATTACAGCCAGACCAAACCTCACGGCCGTCATCCGGCCAACAATGAGAATGTGAAGAAGTATATCGACTTCGCCGCCGAGCATGGCTTCGACCAGGTACTGGTCGAGGGCTGGAATGTAGGCTGGGAGGACTGGTTCGGCCATTCCAAGGATTATGTCTTCGACTTCGTGACCCCTTATCCCGACTTCGACATCGACATGCTCAACAAGTACGCCGCATCCAAAGGGGTTAAGCTGATGATGCACCACGAGACCTCCGGCTCTATCCGCAACTATGAGCGCCATATGGAGGAGGCTTACAAGCTGATGGAGAAGTATGGCTACAACTCCGTGAAGAGCGGATATGTCGGCAACATGATTCCCCGTGGAGAACATCATTACGGCCAGTGGCTCAACAACCACTACCTCTATGCCGTCACCGAGGCCGCCAAGCATAAAATCATGGTAAACGCCCATGAGGCTGTGCGTCCTACCGGGCTCTGCCGCACCTATCCCAACCTCATCGGCAACGAGAGCGCACGTGGAACGGAATATGAGGCATTCGCCGGCAACAAGCCGTTCCACACCACGGTGCTTCCCTTCACCCGTCTGCAGGGAGGTCCGATGGACTACACCCCCGGAATCTTCGAGCTTGACATGAAGAAGGTCAATCCCAACAGCGCGGGCAACTTCAACAGCACCCTCGCACGTCAGCTCGCCCTCTATGTGACCATGTACAGCCCCCTGCAGATGGCCGCCGACACCCCCGAGGTCTACGCCCAATATATGGATGCCTTCCAGTTCATCAAGGATGTTCCTGTCGACTGGTCAGAGAGCCGCTATCTTGAGGCCGAGCCTGGCCGCTACATCACCGTGGCCCGCAAAGACAAGAATTCCGAGGAATGGTATCTCGGCTGCACAGCCGGAGAGGAGGGGCATTCGTCAGACCTGCGTCTCGACTTCCTCCAGCCCGGCGTGAAGTATGAGGCCACCATCTACGCCGATGCTCCCGACGCCCATTACGCGACCAACCGCAAGGCTTACAAGATTTCCACACGCAAGGTTGACGCCAAAACCCGCCTCAAGCTCAAGGCAGCTCCCGGCGGAGGATATGCGGTATCAATCAAGCCCATCGACAATTCCCTGGCAATGAAATAAGCCGGAAAATGGTTGACAACCCCCTGAATCAAAGAATGACAGAAATTCCGCGAACGCGGAAAACGATGATTTTTTTTCAAGATAGTTTGAATTTAGTTAGTTAGGTCAAGACGGACAGGAGGCCCACCGGGCCGCGAGCCTATGGCGGGCGCTCCTGGCCCTTCTTGAATCTCTCCCCCTCATAACCGGAAACAACTTACATAAAAACAATAACCAACCTAAAAAACTTTCGACATGAAAATCTTTACCAAACTCGCTATCGCAGCAGCCTGTGTGGCTTCCGCAGCAAACGTATCAGCCCAGGGACGTACCGACATGCTTTGGGTGCTTGGTGACGCCACACCTTACGGATGGAGCACCGATGACGCTACCGCCATACTTGCCACTGCCAATGATCCCAAGGTCTATTCAGGTACCATGTATCTTGAGGCCGACAAGAATTTCAAGTTCCTGACCACCTACGATTTCGGAAACATGGAATATCGTGCCGCCACAGCTGATGCCACCCCCGATGCTGACGGGAAAGTCTCCCTCGTGTTGTCTGACAGCGGCGATGACTTCCAGATTCATGTCGCCGAATCCGCCAATTATCTTATCACGGTAGACACCGAGGCTCTTGAAGCCACAATCGTGAAATCCGCTTATCAGGACACTCAGGTTCGCTGGGCTTCGATTTTCATGGTCGGCTCGGCTCTCGAATCCGGCTGGTCTGTCGACCAGGGAATGGCGCTGGCTCAGAATCCCGCGATGCCTTGTGAGTTCAGCATCACCAACGCGCCGATGCTTGAAGGTACTTTCAAGATTGCCACCGCCCTGAAAGGCTCCGGCACATGGAACAACGCTTTCTGGTATTTCTGTGACCCCGCCGATCCTTCCAAGATGGTGCTTAATGCTGACGGTGACCATCAGTGGAGCATCCCCGCCGCAGGCAAGTATGATGTGAAGGCCAACCTCGCCACCAATGCTATCTCGATTTCTGCTTCCAGCCAGTCAGGTGTTGCCGGTGTCGAGGCAGACCTGAATGCTGACGGCCCGGTTGCTTACTATACCATCGATGGCCGCAAGGTCGCAACTCCCGCAGCAGGCAGCCTCGTGATAAAAGTGTCGGCTGACGGCACTGCCACAAAGGTACGTTTCTAAGTTTTCATATCACTGACCCTAAGGACATTGTATTAGGATAACAACCAAGTCCTTGAAAACACATGTGAGTGTGTCGGGAAAGCAGCCCCAGAGTCTTTCCCGACGCTCTCCAGCCTATTTTATGCTTTAACCTGACCAAATCAATCTTACACATGTTGCGTAGAAACATAATTTCCGCTATGGCGGCACTGGTTTTTATGCCTGCCATGGCCTGGGATCACCTTTACATCATAGGTGATGGCACACCTACCGGATGGTCTCTTAATAATCCTGAACCTATCGAGATGGATGAGACCGCTCCGGGTTCAAACACCTATGTCACCATATGCTATCTCGACAATGCGAAGGAAGCCACATTTCGTCTTCAGCCCGACAGAGACTGGATTGAAGCCAACTATTACGGGGCATCTTATGCCGGAGAGCCTATCGGTAATGATGAGACGAAGACCCTCATGCCAGGCAAGGGGGAACAATTCAAGGTGGCCACCCCCGGTGTCTATCTGATTGAGGCCAATCTCAATGAAAACAAGGTCAAGATAAACCGGATGGATACGATGTATCTTACCGGCGACATTGAGAATTCAAGCTGGAATATCACAGGTGAGACCCAGCTTCGGAACTCCTCGGAGTATCCCGACCAATACTGGGGAGAGGTGACATTCACCGGTACTGACTATGCCAATCCCGGATATTTCAAATTCTATGTGGAGCCGAACCGTGCTGCCGGATGGGACAACCGTTTTTTCCTTTTCAAAGATAACAAATATCAGTTCAAGACCGACCCGACGGGGGATAACAGATGGACGGTAGGAGATCCAGAACAGGCCGACCATACAGAGCATGACCTTGTTGCCGGTACTTACAATGTCTTTGTCGACGCTGCAGCCAAGGCGGTCAAATTCTATATGCACGCCAAGTCGGTGCATATCGCGGGCCCGGGCGCAATGGCTTCCTGGGGTTACGATACGGGGGAGATGGTGCCGCTGTCATCCACGGGTGAGGGGCATTATCTTGGCAAACATGTCTTCTTCCGCAACAATGCCAACGACAATATCTTCAAGATATTCGTCGATGGGAAATATTATGGCTCGGACACTTGGGATGTGGCCACTCTCGGCGACAATTCCACAGCTTATATGCGCGTGATAACAACCGGTGCTGATTTCAAGGTTGACGCTCCCGGATTCAGGGAGGTGAAGGTCTATCCCAGCAATGCCGGTGACGGTACCTTGGCCTTGGAACTTTCAGGATTGCAAAGTGTATGGTTCGACGGTATCTGCGCGTTGGAATATGATGGGAATACCGACTCCTACGTCAACAAAGACGGTTGGAACTGGCTTGTAGCCGGAAAATCCGGTAAGGCTGTCATCGACGGTGATGAGATGGCCGAGCTCCACGCCGACAAGACCGGATGGTATGAGGCTTCAGTGACATTCGACCGTTGGAATCCCTCATATAACCTGAAATACCAGACACCCTCGCTCGAAGGTGACGCCGTAGACGGTTCCCTCAAGTTTGAAGAGCAGGATGCCGAGGATAATCGTTTCATCCGCCGCAGGGTTTACCTGACTGCCGGAGGCTCCGTGAAAGGGAAAATCGGCGACCGGATGTCGGATGCCGTGAATATCTCCACCACCGGTTACTACACCGTCACCCTCGATATGGCTGACAATACCCCGCGCCTGTCGGTGACCGGGCCTTTCGAAGCCTATATGCCGCTGTCAGAGACCGACTTCAAGGATGGACGCAAACATTACTTCCTTGTCGGCCAGCGTATGGGTGCATGGCGTCTGCAGCCCGAATGGGAGTTCATCCCCCAGGAGGACGGCACTTACGCAATTCCTACCCGTGCCCTCTACAATGGCTATGTGATGGTCGGTGAAGTCGACAATTATGAGGATTATATCACCCAGACTTACCGTGGGTATTCCCACACCGACCTGGGTGCAGAGTCGAAAATCGACCCCCGCAACAATGATCAGGAGGTGACCCGCGAGTTGCCTTTGGCTTTCCTTCCCTCGACCGGGAAGAACGGTTGCACCGACGGCAAATACACCGGTACACGTTATAACGACATCAAGCGGACCTCTCCCGATGTCCAGCACGGCAGCTGGGAGACTATGAAACTTCGTCTTATCCATATCCTTACTCCTGACGGGTACAACGATGTGCAGCATATCCAGTCGCTTCCGTCGCGTGTCAACAAGATTGTGTTGTCGCTCGATGAAAACGGTCACCCCTCCAACATCAGATTCGAGGGTCTCAACACCTCTGCACGCGCATTGGCCGAGATACGAACCTTCTCACTGGTCGGCAGCGGAATCAAGAACCACAACATATCTTACAACGGCGCGAATGGTGTCACATCTCCGCTCGGCAATCAGCCGGGTTACGGCGGTTCGG
>URLF01000045.1 GCA_900548705.1 uncultured Porphyromonadaceae bacterium
CTTCGAACCGGAAAAGGCTTTGCAGAACCGTCGGTAATCAAAGGCGGAGATTAAGGTTTTGCCGGTGCCGGTTGCCGCAACGACAAGATTGCGGTAATAGCCACGCACCTCGCGCTCTGCCTGCAGGCGATCCAAAATCTCCTGCTGGTAGGGGTAGGGCTGAATATCGAAAACGAACTGCATCTCGCTTGTCGGATGGGCTTTGCCGTTTGTTGACAGTGCACGCTCCAGTCTTTCCCTGCACCCGTCCTCATAGACTTCAAAGCTGGCGGTGTTCCAATAACTATCGAAGGTTGCCTCCATCTTCTGGATGGTTGTCAGCTTAACATTCCATTCCAGTCCGCTGGACATAGCCGGATTGGAGAGGTTAGAAGAACCAACGTACGCCGTGGTAAAGCCGGTTTCACGATAGAACATATACGCCTTTGCATGAAGTCTGGTACGCTCGGTATCGTAAGATACACGGATTTCTGTGTTGGGGAGATTGCGAAGCGCCTCCACTGCTTTCACGTCTGTTGCGCCCATGTATGTTGTCGTAATAACGCGGAGCCTGCCGCCGCGTTCCGCAAAATGCTGAAGATCATCGATGATTAAACGAAGACCGCTCCATTTGACAAACGAAACCAGCATATCAATGCGGTCTGCGGAGGCGATTTCTTTCTTCAGCTCGGAAAACATCTGCGGCTCGTGAACTGCTCCGGTAAATAAGCTGCTTTGAGCAATCGATGTTTCAGGGCGGGGGAGATCCTTTGCTTTTTTCCGGCCGATGCGCATCATAGGATCATCGCGGGACAGCAATGCGAATAACTGCTCGCCATCATCGTCCACAGTAAAATCACGCAGGTCGTCCTGCCAGTTGGGTTGTGGCACAATCGCCACTTTGTAGCCTCCGACCTCCACAAGGAGACGACCAAGGACTGCCGCACCGAAGGATGGATGGTCGACATAAGCGTCCCCTGAGAATAGGACGATGTCAACCTCATCCCAGCCATGGGCTTTCATCTCCTTCACGGAGGTGGGGAGCCAGTCAGTGAGAGGACGGCGGGGATACTCTATTACAGTCCCGCCCACATTGTGGCGGCCGGTGTCCTTTGAGGGCTTGCCGGGCGCGGCGGATTGTCCGTTATGTTTTTTCTGGGGTGTTTGTCGGAAATTTTTAGGCATAAGGCATATTGATTGCCGGGAGAGGGGAGTGTCACGTCATGGATGCGGCGAGTTTCTCCATCTTCAGGATTTCGTCGCGCAGACGTGCGGCTTCCATGAACTCCATATTCTTGGCGGCCTGCATCATCTCGGTGCGCATACGGGTGATATATCTCTGTATCTCCCCCTTGCTCATATATGGAATGACCGGATCCGCTGCGATGTCGACGGTATTAGTGTATTCCTCGGCATACGGTATGACTTTCGCGGCCTGGGCAGCTGCCGAACGTTTGCGGTCGGCGGCGCGTTGCGGACCGGATATGGGTGTGAGATCCTCGGTGTCGAGTCCGACGAGTGCCGAGCGGGACTTGACGATGGCTTGCGGTGTGATGCCATTGGCCTTGTTGTAGGCCATCTGTTTCTCGCGTCGGCGGCGTGTCTCCTCGATGGTGAGCTTCATGGAGTCGGTCATCTTGTCGGCATACATGATCACCATACCGTTGAGGTTTCGGGCCGCACGGCCGACGGTCTGGGTCAGCGAGCGGTGGGAACGAAGGAAACCCTCCTTGTCCGCGTCGATGATTGCCACCAGCGACACCTCCGGCAGGTCGAGCCCTTCACGGAGGAGGTTGACACCGATAAGCACGTCGTAGACCCCGGCGCGCAGGTCGTCGAGAATCTTTATGCGGTCGAGCGTGTCGACATCCGAATGGATGTAGGCGGTCTTTATTTTCAGTTTGAGGAAATAGTCGTTCAGCTCTTCGGCCATACGTTTGGTGAGGGTGGTCACCAATACGCGTTCGCCACGTTCGCGGCGTTGCTCTATCTGCTCGAGCAGGTGGTCGATCTGGTGTAATGTCGGTTCCACCTCAATAAGCGGGTCGAGCAGACCGGTGGGACGGATGACCTGTTCGACCACCACACCCTCGCTCTTTTCAAGCTCGTAGTCGGCCGGGGTCGCGCTGACATATATTATCTGCCCGGTCAGGCGTTCGAACTCCTCGAAGCGCAGCGGACGGTTGTCGAGGGCAGACTGGAGACGGAAGCCGTAGTCCACCAGGTTCTGTTTGCGCGAGAGGTCACCGCCATACATGGCCCTTATCTGCGGCACTGTCACATGGCTCTCGTCGATTATCGTCAGATAATCTTTCGGGAAGTAGTCGAGCAGACAGAAAGGACGCATCCCCGGCTCACGGCCATCGAAGTAACGGCTGTAATTCTCGATGCCGGGACAATGTCCCACCTCGCGTATCATCTCTATGTCATAGGTGGTGCGCTCATAGAGACGTTTCGCCTCAAGCAACTTGGCCTCCTTGTCGAAGAACTCCACCTGCTCCCCGAGGTCAAGCTCCATCTGTGCCAGGGCCGAGGCCTGGCGTTCCTTTGAGGTCACGAAGAGGTTGGCCGGATAAATCTGGAAACGGTCGTGACGGCCCAGCGGGGTGTTGTCGAGGGGATGGAGGGTGGAGATGGATTCTATCTCGTCACCGAAGAAAATCACCCTCAGGATGATTTCCTCATAAGCAAGACGGATATCGACCGTGTCACCTTTGACACGGAAATTCCCACGGTTCAGCTCAATCTCGTTTCGGCTGTAAAGGGATTCCGCGAGTCGGCGCAGGAAGGCGTTGCGAGAGATGCGTTGTCCCTCCTTGATTTCGATGACGTTGGCGTCGAAATCCTCGGGGTTTCCCATACCGAAGAGACATGACACGGAACTGATGACGACGACATCGCGGCGACCCGACAGTAGGGCCGACACTGTGGCCAGACGCAGTTTCTCTATCTCGTCATTGATGGAGAGGTCTTTCTCGATATATTTGTCTACCGATGGGATGTAGGCCTCCGGCTGGTAATAATCGTAATATGATACGAAATACTGGACGGAGTTCTCGGGGAAAAACTGCTTGAACTCACTGTAAAGCTGGGCGGCCAGGGTCTTGTTGTGGCTCAGAATCAGTGTCGGACGTTTCACCTGCTGTATCACATTGGCCATGGTGAAAGTCTTGCCCGAGCCTGTCACGCCGAGCAAGACCTGTGCGGGGAGGCCGTCGTTGACCCCCTTGACAAGTTCGGCGATGGCTTCCGGCTGGTCGCCTGTCGGTTTGTATTGGGATGTGAGTTTGAAATCCATCAGAGATATAACAATCCTCCGGTGTGTAAAGTTACCGGGTCAGAATGGGGGAGAGGTCAGCGGAGGCGGTCGGCGGCCTTGAGAAGCTTCTCGTCGTGGCTGATACCGCGATAAGCCAGCAGGGCGAAGATTACAGCACCGGCCAGCAACAGTATGCTGCCCATCCATTCAGCGCGTCCATCTGCGGTCTGGAATCCATAGACCATCAGCACGGCGCAAGCCGCGAGTACCGCAATCATGACAACGGCCACTATGGTCATCATTTTCTGACGGCGGGTATCCTTGAATGAGAAAATGTTGAGAATCAGCAGCAGGGTCACGAGCAGGCCGACAATCAGCATCACCCAGTTGTCGGAGGGATACATGAATGTCACGGAATTGGCATCCATAATCTCGGGTCCTTCCGCGCTGACATAAGCCATCGGGAGGAAACAGAACAGGGCGACAAGGATTGCCGCTACAAGCAACCACACGGATTGCCAACGTTGAATTACCATAATAGTTTGTCAGTTTTGATTAGACTGCAAATTTACTACTTTTTCCTGACTTACTCATCTGAATATCCTGAAAACCTCAGGAAAGGGTGTAAAGCAGGGCATCGGTAATAAGCGGAATCAGGGCAGGGGAGACCCCGAGATGGGAGAGGGCGGCCGAATCAGCTTTCATATCGGCGATGAAACCGTCTATCGAGGCTCGGGGCACATCGGCGTTGTTCCCGGCATTGGCCATCGCGGCCGCCGCAGCGGCGGCAATCGGATTGGATGAGCTTCCGGCCGGGCGGGGACGCGACAATATGCTGAGACGGTAGAAATTCTGGGCTTCGGCGAAGCGTCCTGTTGCGAGTGAAAGGTGGCCCATATTGAGGAAATCCTCCGGACGTGGGTCAAACTCGGTCAGAATCCGCTCGTAGTATTTGCGGCTCTGGTCAAACTGTTTGTCCATCAGCAGGCTCCAGGCCAGTGGTCGCAGGGCTTTGCCTGACTCCTCGTCAAGGTAGAACGCTTTGTAGAAAGCGTTGACCGCCTCCGGATAGTGCTTCATAGCGAGATGGGCGCGTCCCATCATCATGGAGTTGGAGGGCTGGTCGGGACGCAGTTCCTCAAGCCGTTCGCAGGCTGAAAGGGCGGAGGAATGGTTGCCCAGCATGACATGGCATCTGGCAAGACGTGAGATGGTCCACGCGCTCCGGTTGTCGAGCATATCGGCCTTCTCGAAGCAGGAAAGAGCGGCTGAGGTGCGCCCGAGTTTCATAAGGCAATGGCCCATCTTCTGGTATATGGCTGCCGAAGGGTCTGAAATCGAATCCACGATGCTGAATACATCGAGGGCTTCCTCCCAATACTGATGGGAGAAGTAAAACTCCGCGATGAGTGTCAGCAGTTCCGGTTCCTTGACATCCTCGACAAGGGCGGGGACGGCGACGAGGTTTACCCCCTCGCCGAAAGGATTGTAGAACTCACCCTTGCGGCGGAAAAGCCGGAAGAAGCGGTAGAGATTCTGAATCTGGCGACGGATAAGGTCGCGGCGGTTTCCTGACGGGAGGTCGAGAGATGCCGCCCGAAGTTCGTTGAACTGGTCGGCCTGGGCGTTGAGCTGTCCCATCACCACGTCGCGTTGTGCTTGCGGCACGTGGGTGAGCGACATCAGGAGGGAATATTTGTCGCTGTCACACAGGAACTGCAACGGCTCGAACATCGCGGCTATTTTGCTGAGACCGCCGTTGCCGGGGATGTCGGAGAACTCGCTCCGCTCGCAATGGAACGGCACGAACCAGTTGGCTATTTCATTGAAGAAGGGGAACTGCTTGAGCTGAGAGAAGGTGCCCATCATAATGTCACCACCCTCCTCCTGTATCTCGCTCATCTCTTTCAGCCGGTCGGCGAGACCGGATTTGTCAAGCATCTCCTGCCATTCGGGATTTTCCTCCATCTCCTCGGGATTGACCGTCTCGGCGGTGGAGAGCTTGCGTTCGAACTCAGGTCGCAGTTTCATCATCTCCGGCACTATCTCGTCGCGGATTTTGGCGGATATGCGGTCTGTGTCGCGGGTGCGTGTCAGCTCCATGTAGGCGGTCTTCACGTCAGAAGGCCAGGATGGCAGTTCCCTGACAGCCGCGAACCTGTCGCGCAGCCTGCGGGGGAACTTGCGGTCGCGCCAGCGGTGCATCACAATGAGCAACCCGAGAAGGGCCACCGCCGACACCTGGCTGCTACCGTCTGTGTAGAGGTCACACAGCAGTTCCAGCCTGCGGGGATCGTAAAATTCCATTCCTCCCAGGACAAGCGCCCAGGTGAAAAGAGCCACGGCATACTCGGGCAGCACTTTCGACCCGAGGGTGGAACCGATGGCCTCGGAGTCACCTCGTGTCAAGGGGAATGTCACCCATATTATGTTGAAAATCTTCCGCTCAAGCAATTCTCTTTCGGATGTGGTCGAGTGGAACTTGGCGGAATGTGTGCCGGAGGCCACAAGGTCGAGCAGCGATTGTTCCGAGCAATCCTTGCGGTACTTGTCAAGCAATCCCGGAATCGTCTCGGAAGGATTCGCCCGCAGGTAGCGGAGGTTGTTGTAATATAATGTAGGCTCATCCTTGGCGGTGTTGTTGCGCTCAAGGCGGTCGGTTATGGTCAATATGGTCTCACCGATTTCCGCTGTCATCTCATCGCGGGCGGGGTCTTCGGCTCCCGACACGGCGTATGAGAGCAATCTCCTGTAAGACTGTTCAGCCTCGTTGAGGGAGTCGGAAATCTCCCAGGCCATGTTGCCTTCGGAGAGTGATCTGGCAAGCCCGAAAGCTTCGCGCAGACGCGACTGCGCCACACATTTTTTCACGTTGTCTTTAATCTCGGCAAAGAGGTCTTTTTTCATTCAGCGGGTAAAGTTTTTGCAAATATAACAAACAATAATGCAAACATCTTGCCAAAATGATGGAAAATCGCTCCGGGGATGGAAAACATAGGCCGAAAAAAGGTGAAAAATATTTCAGTTTTTTCTTGCTATATTCAATTTTTAAGTGCTATATTTGCGGTGGTGTTAGTCGATAATGGCCAATCGCCTTAAAGACTGCTTTAAAAAGATGCTTTATAGCATAAAATATTATACTTGAGTAAAATAAACAGAAAGTTCAACCAATTCATACATACGTTATGGATATAAACAATATCATGAACGCCCTGGAGGCAAAGCATCCGGGTGAGAAAGAGTACCTGCAAGCTGTCCGCGAGGTTCTCATGTCGGTAGTTGATGTTTACAACCAGCATCCCGAGTTTGAACGCAACAAAATCATCGAGCGCATGGTGGAACCTGACAAGATTGTCACTTTCCGTGTGACCTGGCTCGACGACAAGGGTGAGGTTCAGAACAACATCGGTTACCGCGTTCAGTTCAACAATGCCATTGGCCCGTACAAGGGCGGTATCCGTTTCCATGCGTCTGTCAACCTCTCGATTCTGAAATTCCTCGGCTTCGAGCAGACTTTCAAGAACGCCCTCACCACTCTCCCGATGGGTGGCGCGAAAGGTGGTTCCGACTTCTCCCCCCGAGGCAAGAGCGACCGCGAAATCATGCGTTTCTGCCAGGCCTTCATCCTCGGTCTGTGGAAGAACCTTGGGCCCGACCGCGACGTTCCCGCCGGTGATATAGGTGTCGGTGGCCGCGAGGTAGGCTATATGTATGGAATGTACAAGAAACTCGTAGACGAGCATACCGGAACATTCACCGGCAAGGGCTTCGACTTCGGCGGTTCACGTCTCCGTCCCGAGGCAACAGGTTTCGGTGCCCTCTACTTCGTGCAGAACATGCTGGCTCTGAAGAATGAAGACCTCAAGGGTAAGACCGTGGCCATCTCCGGTTTCGGAAATGTGGCATGGGGAGCTGCGACAAAGGCTACCGAACTCGGCGCCAAGGTTGTCACCATCTCCGGTCCTGACGGCTACATCTATGATCCCGACGGTGTCAGCGGCGACAAGATCGAATACATGCTTGAACTTCGTGCTTCCGGCAACGACATCGTTGCTCCTTATGCCGAGAAATATCCCAACTCCACCTTCTTCCCCGGCAAGAAGCCTTGGGAGCAGAAGGTTGACATCGCCCTTCCCTGCGCCACTCAGAACGAGGTCAATGGCGAGGATGCCAAGCAGATGGTTGCCAATGGCGTGAAGCTTGTCGCAGAGGTCTCCAACATGGGTTGCACCCCCGAGGCTATCGACTGCTTCATCGAGAACCATATCAACTACGCTCCCGGCAAGGCTGTCAACGCAGGCGGTGTGGCTTGCTCCGGTCTTGAGATGACCCAGGATGCTGAACATCTCCAGTGGACTGCCGAAGAGGTTGATGCCAAGCTCCACCAGATTATGGCCGCCATCCACGAGCAGTGCCTCAAATATGGTATGCAGGCGGATGGTTACCTCAACTATATGAAGGGCGCCAACATCGCCGGCTTCATGAAGGTTGCCAACGCTATGATGGAACAGGGCGTCATCTGATGACCGACTGATTATCCAGAGATATTTTCCGCGCCGATTCTTTTTGGAGTCGGTGCGGTTTTTTGGTGGAATTTTATTAACTTTGCCAAAATTCTTTACACATTGGACAGCAGACAATTTATTAATATAATGGCTCAGCGCCTTAACCTTGAGACCTCCACGGCGGAAAAACTGCTGTGTGGGTTTGTCGAGGTGATAGGTGAGGAGTGTGGCGGACTCAACCGTCTGGCCCTCCCGTCGCTTGGCTCCTTCCAGGGGGTCAAGCGCGACGAGACTGTGGTGAGAGACCTATCCACAGGGCGGCGTGTGCTTCTCCCTCCGGCCATAGAATTGGAGTTCACCCCTGGCGGTAGATTGAAGAACGGGATTTCGGAGGGCCCACGCAAATGAGTGCGCAGACTCTGTCGATGCCTGAAATCATCACCAGGCTTGCGTCCAAGGTGAAATGTGGCGACGATGTCGCCGGGGCTTTCCTGAAGGAATTCTCGGTCGTTGTGACCCAAGGCCTGACAGCCGACGGTATTGTCAGAATTGATGGCCTCGGTACATTCAAGGTCACCTCCGACGTGGATGGCTCCCCCATTGTGGATTTCGCCCCTGAAGCATCATTGGCGGCTACCGTCAATGAGCCGTTCGCTATGTTCGACTCGGTGGAGCTTGCCGATTCCCTGACTGATGAGGAGCTTGATTTTTCCCTCCCGGTTCAGCCTATGACAGAGCCGGAGCCCGAACCAATCCCGGTTCCGGAACCAGTAGCCGCCCGGCCTTCCGTTGAAGAATCTCCGGTTGAGGAATTCCCCCTTGAAGACTCTCCTGCAGAAGTGCCCCCCGTTGAAGAGCCCTCCGTTGAAGAGTCTCCCAATACTCCCAAAATTCCCATCTCTCCCAATCCTCCCGTCCCTCCCATTGTAGAGACTCCCGCCCCCGAGGTGCCAAAGACAATTTTGCCGCCTCCACTTCCTCCCAAATTCTCCTCAAAAAAGAAAGAGGAGCCGGTGGAGACCGATAAGGAAGAGGAGACTGTATCTCCCCGCCATTTTACAGGGGGCAACTATGACCAAGGCTATGATTCTCCGCTCGCTGTCAGGCTTGAGCCTGAGAGCCGCGTCACCATCAAACGGGTGGGGCATACCACCCTTACGCTGGTGGTCACCGCTATCGCCGCTTGCCTGTTCGGCCTGATGGCTGGTTATGTGGCATACCGTTATACGAACTTCGGGCTCCCCTCCGGCGTTGAAGTGATGGAGGAGGGAATCTTCATCCCGAATAGCCCGCGAACTGCCACACAGGAGACGGCTGATGACACAGTTGCCTTAGTTACCCCGACAAAAGATGCCGGAGAAGCTGCCGCGGACTCATCCCGGGAGGAAATCGTCACCGTCTCCACCGCCGCCACAGAGACAGCTCCGGCGGTTGTTACCGATACCGTCCGTCCCGGCAATTACCTTTCGGTGATGGCCCGTCGCCATTATGGCAGCGCGAAATTCTGGGTTTACATCTACATTGAGAACAAAGACAGAATCAAAGATCCCGACAACCTTGAGAACGGGATGGTGATTGTCATTCCCCCCGCCTCGAAATACGGAATCGACCCCTCCGACAAGGAGTCGCTGAGGAATGCCGAGCGAGAAGCACGCAAAGTGATTCAGGAATAGGGCTTTGCTTAAAAATGATTAAATCTTAAAAGAGGTAAACGGTTGATAGATAAATTTAACACTCTGTTTTAACGTTTACCTGTTTTGTTTCCATACATTTGCACTGTAAACCGCTGCGGGGCTTGAAGCTTGTTCCGGAAGCCTTTCAGGCGGTTCTCCATTTGTCAAATTTGCATAATAACAAAATCCAACTATAAGACCCAACCTATGAGTGAGACTGTAAATATCAGAGAACTCAATGACCTCGTGGCAAGCCGCAATAATTTTGTCAGCCTGATCACGCAGGGAATGGACCAGACAATCGTCGGCCAGAAGCACCTTGTGGAATCCTTGCTCATCGCGTTACTTTCCAACGGCCATGTACTTCTTGAAGGTGTCCCCGGTCTTGCCAAGACTTTGGCAATCAAGACTCTCTCGCAGCTGATTGATGCAAAATACAGCCGCATCCAGTTCACCCCCGACCTCCTTCCCGCCGACGTCACCGGTACAATGGTGTACAGCGTGAAGTCAGAACAGTTCCAGGTGAAGCGCGGCCCGATTTTCGCCAATTTCGTCCTCGCCGATGAAATCAACCGTGCGCCTGCCAAAGTTCAGGCCGCACTCCTTGAGGCGATGCAGGAACGTCAGGTCACCATCGGCGACCACACATTCCCCCTTGACGAGCCGTTCCTGGTTATGGCAACCCAGAACCCCATCGAGCAGGAAGGTACCTATCCTCTCCCCGAGGCCCAGGTTGACCGTTTCCTGTTGAAGGTGGTCATCGGTTATCCCACCCGCGAGGAGGAGAAACTCATCATCCGTCAGAACCTGTCAAACAAGAAGGCCAAAGTGCAGCCGCTTCTGCGCCCCGAAGATATCCTCGACGCCCAGAAGGTGGTGGAGAAAATCTATATCGACGAGAAAATCGAGCGATACATCGTTGACATCGTGTTCGCCACTCGTTTCCCCGCCGAATGCGGACTGCCCGAACTCCAGAGCATCATCGCTTTCGGAGCTTCCCCCCGTGCGTCCATTTCCCTGGCCCGCGCCGCTAAGGCATACGCGTTCCTGCGTCAGCGCGGTTATGTGATTCCCGAGGATGTACGCGCCGTCTGCCACGACGTTATGCGCCACCGTATCGGTCTTACCTACGAGGCTGAGGCCAACAACATCTCGGCCGATGAGATTATCTCGGAAATCCTCGACAAGGTTGTTGTCCCCTAAATTCCCGACACCGGAAGGTGTTATCTCTAACTTAAACCAAAGAAGATGGATGCCAACGAACTGTTGAAGAAGGTCAGGCGTATCGAGATAAAGACACGCGGACTTTCCCAGAATATCTTCGCCGGAGAATATCATTCGGCGTTCAGAGGGCGTGGCATGACCTTTTCGGAAGTCAGGGAGTACCAGTATGGCGATGACATCCGTGACATCGACTGGAATGTGACAGCGCGTCATAACCGCCCCTATGTGAAAATCTATGAGGAGGAGCGCGAACTGACGGTGATGTTGCTCGTCGATGTCAGCGGCTCGCGTCTTTTCGGGGCCGTGGGTGAAGAGAAGCGCGAGATGATTGCGGAGATTGCCGCGACCCTCGCTTTCTCGGCCATCCAGAACAACGACAAAATCGGGGTGATTTTCTTCTCCGACAAAATCGAGAAGTTCATCCCTCCCAAAAAGGGGAAGAAACATATCCTGTTCATAATCCGTGAGCTGATAGATTTCACCCCCGACCATCGCGGTACTGACATCGGGATGGTGTTGCGGTATTTCACCGACGCGCTCAAAAAGCGTTGCACCACATTTGTCATCTCTGACTTCATCGACGAGAAGGATTACCATAAAGCCCTCTCCATCGCCGCCAACAAGCACGATGTGTATGGCATACAGGTGTATGACAAACGTGACGCCCAGCTGCCGGATGTCGGCCTGATGAGGGTGCAGGACCTTGAGAATGGTTCTGAGCAATGGGTAGACACCTCATCAAAGAAGGTGCGCAACCAATACAACCGCTGGTGGTATGAGCGCCAGCAGGTGATGACCGACACCTTCAAGCGCAGCCGTGTGAACTCCTGTTCGGTGGCCACCGACGAGGATTTCGTGACCGCCCTGATGGGACTCTTCCGTAAAAGGCTCTGACCCCTGGAAATGGATTTCCTTGAAATTTCAACCTCCAAAACCAAAAAATGCAAGCTTGTCTGATGCTTAAAAAGCTGACATATATATCGCTGCTCTTTGCCGCCCTCCTTCTTGGCGGAGAAGCTTCCGCCCGCTCGATCAAGGCGGCTGTCGATTCGTCGCAGATAACGATGGGTTACCAGACCGCAATCCGTTTTGATATTGTCGATCAGGCAGGTTCCCCGTCTGAAATCCTTGTCGACAAGGAGGCTCTTCCCGCTGAGGTTGAGCTTATCGACTGGGTTTACGGCGACACCGCCGATCTGGGCAATGGTCTGGTGGAGATGAAGAGGGCGTTGATTATCCAGTCGTTTGACTCGGGAGTCTACACGATTCCGCCCTTCCTGATGGTCAGCGGGCCCGACACATTGCGCACCGAGCCTATCACGCTGAAAGTCAATCCGGTGGATGTCAGTCAGATGGATGACATAAATCCTATCGCTCCGGCGATGGACTTTGAATCCAAATGGTATGACTTCCTGCCTGACTGGCTGACAGACTACTGGCAGTGGATTCTCGCCGGATTGCTGATAATTGCTGCCGGCATATGCGGTTACCTGATAATGACACGCAAAGTCGAGGTGCCGCTCCTCCCGAAGAAGAAGCCTGTGCCCCCCTACGAGCTGGCGATGCAGCGTCTCGAAAACCTGCGCGAGCAGAATCTCTGGCAGAATGGTCAGGAGAAGGAGTATTACACGCGCCTGACCGATATCCTGCGCGATTATCTCCAGGGACGTTTCGGTATCAACGCCATGGAGATGACCTCACAGCAGATAACCCGCGTGCTTAATGAGAACGAGACCACCCGAATGCCTAACGCCCGAATGAAGCGCATACTTGAAATCGCCGATTTCGTGAAGTTTGCCAAGGTGAGACCTCTTCCCGACGACAACCACCGCGCTCTGGCCGAGGCTGTCCGTTTCGTCGAGGAGACCAAGCCCGTGGAGGTTGTCGCCGAAGATGGCTCTCCGGCTCCCGCCACCGCTCCTGTAAAATGAATCTAACCTAATTTAGAGAACATATAAGATGCAATTCGCTAATCCAGGTATGTTATGGCTGATGCTTGTCTGCCTTCCCCTTGCGGGATGGTGGATATGGCGACGCCGTACTGCCAATCCTTCCTTGCAGATTTCCACCACGGGGCCGTTCCGCTCACTGGGGAGGCCTGCGCGCCAATACGGCCTCTACGCGATGTATCTCCTCAGGTTGCTCGCGATATGCTGCCTGGTGGTCTGCCTGGCACGCCCCCAGACCCGCGATGCCTGGCGCACCTCCAAGACTGAAGGTACAGACATGGTCATTGCTCTTGACATATCATCCTCGATGCTTGCCCGCGACTTCAAGCCCGACCGCCTGGAGGCCGCCAAAAAGATTGCCGCCAACTTCATCAATGGCCGCGAGAATGACAATATGGGGCTTGTGGTCTTTGCCGGGGAGGCTTTCACCGGTGTCCCGATGACCACCGACCGCGCCACTCTCGCCAATTATGTGACGGCTCTCAACCGCGACATGCTTGAGGATGGAACAGCCATTGGTGACGGTCTGGCCACTTCAATCAACCGCATCAAGGATGGAAAAGCAAAATCGAAAAGTGTCATACTGCTGACCGACGGTTCCAACAATACCGGAATCGTGGCTCCCCTCACCGCCGCCGAAATCGCCAAGAAACTCGGCATCAAGGTCTACACCATCGGTATCGGTACGAATGGCACCGCTCTCTATCCTATGTATAACATGTTCGGCCGTATCGAGTATCAGCCCCAGCCTGTGGTAATCGATGAGGCCACTTTGAAACAGATTGCCGACATCACCGGCGGAAAATATTTCCGCGCCACGGGCAACCGTGTGCTTCAGGATATTTTCGCCGAGATCGACCAGCTTGAGAAGACCGAGCTTGATGTAAGGCATTTCTCACATACCGAGGACTGCTACCTGCCCTGGGCGCTTGCCGCCCTGGCCCTGCTGCTCCTTGAAGTTGTAATACGCCAGACTTGGCTCCGTACTATTCCGTAAACAGATTATGTCGTTCGCATATCCATCCTTACTGTATCTGCTACTGCTCATCCCGGTGATTTTCGGGTTGTGGTATTGGTCGCGGGTGGCCCGCAGGATAAAACTGCGCCGTTACGGCAATCCCCGTCATCTTGAACAGTTGATGCCCGAGGCGTCGAAATACAAACCCGCAGTGAAAATCACCCTCGAGCTTCTCGCCTTGGCGTCGCTGATAATCGCTGTGGCGCGTCCCCGCGCCGGGGAGAAGGAGGAGATTGAGTCTACCGAGGGCATCGAGGTCATGATCGCGTTTGACGTGTCGCGTTCGATGCTCGCGTCTTCGACCGACGACACTCACGGTATCTCGCGACTCGACAGGGCCAAATATCTCCTCGGCAACCTGATTGACAAGCTCAGCAACGACAAGGTCGGACTGATTGTCTTTGCCGGTGAGGCCTATACCCAGCTCCCCATCACCACCGATTTCGTGTCGGCGAGGATGTATCTCGATGAAATCTCGACGGAGATGGTTCCCACCCAGGGAACAGCCATCGGTTCGGCCATTAATATGGCCATCAATTCATTTTCTCCGGCCGATGATATAAACAAGGCAATCATTGTCATCACTGACGGCGAGAACCATGAAGGTGACGCGGTCGAGATGGCCAAATACGCCAAGAGCCTCGGCATTGAGGTGGATGTGATGGGTGTCGGTTCAATCAAAGGTGCACCGATTCCTGTCAACCGCAATGGTGATTTCCTCAAGGATGCCTCCGGTGCGCCGGTTACCACATTCCTCAACGAGCAGATGGCCAAGGAAATCGCCGAGGCCGGAGGTGGCGTTTACATCAACGGTTCCTCATCCAAGGCGTTGTCAAACCTTATCGACCAGCTCGACAAAATCAAGAAGAGCGACCTGCAGCATGTGTCATACAAGGCGAGTGCCGAGCAGTTCCCGATGTTTGTCTGGATTGCCTTGATTCTGCTGGCGATTGACGCTGTGATACTTCCGACCAAGATCGGCTGGCTGAAACGCTACACATTCTTCTCCCGTCAGAAAATTGCCGCCAAGGGTGGTGAAAGTCTGAAAAACAAAACAACAGTCAACAAGGAATCGGCAAAATGAAGCAGTTCTTGAAGATATTCGCAGTCTCAGTTTCCCTCCTGATGGTCGGAGCGGGAATCAGCGGATGCTCCTCGAAGGAGGAACAGCCCGCGACATCACGCCCTTCCACCAAACGGGAACGCAATTATATGAAGGAGGGGAAAAGCCTCTTTGACAAGCAGCGTTATGCCGAGGCCGAGGTGAATTTCAAAAAGGCACTCGGGGAGAATCCCGACAACGCCCGTGCGCAGTTCAACCTTGCCTCCTCTTACCTCAAACAGCGTGGGGAAGACCTCTCCAACAAGGGGGATTCCCTGATAAGGCAGGCTGACCAGATTTTTGCCCAGACTGCCGGAAACCCTGATGTGGAGCTTGCCGAGCTTTCTTTCTATGACCGTGGCAATATCGCCTACAAGGGTGAGGATTACGCCGCTGCCATTGAGATGTATAAGAATGCCCTGCGGCGTAATCCCGAGAACAACCAGGCCCGTGAGAATCTGCGTCTGGCCCAGCTCAAGAAACAGGAGCAGGACCAGAACAAGGACAACCAGCAAAACAAGGATGACCAGCAGAATCAGGACCAGAACCAGGATCAGCAGCAACAGCAGCAGAACCAGAACCAGCAGGACAAGAATGACCAGCAGGACAAGGACAAGCAGCAAGATCAGCAACAGCAACAAGACCAGAAGCAACAACAGCAACAGCAGCAGGGCGGTCTGAGCGAGCAGAGCGCGGCCCAGATTCTCAAGGCCATGGATGACAAGGAGTCGGCCACGAGAATGAAAGTCGAGCAGATTAAGCAGGACAAGGAGAAGCAGTCGCGTCAGCGTCAGACAGGAAAGCCCTGGTGATGATTGCGAGGCGGTGATGCGTGTCCGGCCTGTCGTAAGCGGATGCGTGTCCTTGTCAATGATAAGATAAGACAACTATTTTTAATGAGATATTCCTGAAACGACTATGAAGAAGTTGTTTTCGATATTGACGGCAGTGTTGCTCATATGCGGTACTCTCGCGGCGCAGACCTCATTCCAGGTCATACCGCCACGCAATGTCATCGCGGGCAACCGTTTCGCCGTGACTTATCGTCTCTCTAACGGAGAGGGCACGAGCCTCAACGCCCCGGCCATCTCGGGGTGTAAGCTGCTCAACCCTCAGCCCGGGGTCAGTACCTCGCAGAGCTATCAGATAATCAATGGGCAGGCGTCATCCTCAAGCACGGTCGAATATACATTCATCTACCGGGCTGAAAAGGATGGCACATTCACCATACCGGCGGCCTCGATTGTGGTGGACGGCAAGAAGCTGACCTCGCAGGCAACGAAGTTCACCATCCTGCCTGCCGACCCGGCATCCGGTGCTCAGCAGGGTGGCGGAGGTTATGGCTACGGATATGGTGGAGGATCACAGCAGCAGCAAAGTGTGCATGTCGATGACCTCGCGTCGCAGGATGACACCTCCCGTCCGATTTCCAAGGATGACATCTTCGTCAGGATAATACTCAACAAGAGCCACGCCTATGAGCAGGAGGCAATAGAGTGTACAATAAAGCTCTACACCAAATTCCAGCGCATAAACTCCTTCATGATGACCACTCCGCCGACCTTCGACGGTTTCCTAATCGAGGAGGTGGACACCCAAGCGGCTCTCAACGCTGTCGAGAATTACAACGGCCAGAATTATGTGACGGCTGTCTTGAAGAAATGCATCATCTTCCCCCAGAAATCAGGCAAGCTCACCATCAGCTCCGGTAAATATGACCTGAGCGTGGTGCAGATAGAGCGTGTCAGCAACGGATGGTTTGTTTCCGGACGCCCTGTCGAAAGGGAGGTGCATCTCCAGCCTTACTCATCCTCGGTAAATATCACTCCTCTTCCTGAGCCTCGTCCGGCCGGATTCGACAATGCAGTCGGACAGTTCACTTTCGAGAGCCGTCTGGCTCCCGACAAGCTGAAGACGGGGGAAGCAGCTTCGCTGGAGTATATCGTCACAGGTACGGGTAACATCAAATATATCCATGAGCCCAAACCTGAGATACCCGATGATTTCGAGCAGTTCACTCCCAAGACCGATTACCGTACCCGCGTCAGTGGTTCCACGGTGACGGGTACCATGATGGTCGATTACACGATTGTGCCTCAGAGCGTGGGGACATTCAAGATTCCCGAACAGAAGTTCGTCTACTTCGATCCTTCGAAGAAAGCGTATGTGACCCTGACCGCTCCGGGCTACAATATGGAAATCGCCAAGGGAAGCGGCACCACCATCAGTGCCGAGCAGCGTGAAATCGAGGCGCGTAACACAGACATCCTCCATATCAAGACAGGGGACAAGCATCTTTCACTTGCCCACGAGCCGGTGATTTTCAGTTGGTGGTATTGGACAGTCGCGGCGTTGCTGGTTGTTCTCCTGGTTGTCGTCATAATCGTTTATGGCCGTCAGGTGCGGCTCAACGCGGATGTCGCCGGCAGGCGTAATGCGCGTGCGAGCAAGGTGGCCCGCAAACGTCTGCGTGAGGCCGAGGGATTCATGAAGTCACGTCAACCTGAGAAGTTCTATGAAGCGATGCTCAGGGCGATGTGGGGGTACCTCGGAGACAAGCTTTCGATGCCTGTATCGCAGTTGACCCGTCAGAACATATTCGAGACCCTGATGGAAAGAGGTGTCGCCGAAGATGCCGCCAACCGTGTATTAGGGGTGCTTGACCAATGTGAGATGGCCCGTTATACTCCCGATTCCTCATCCGAGGCATCGGTGGAGGCCGTCTATAACGAGGCGACATCCTCAATCAACGAACTTGAGAAAAGCAACATCAGCAAACGCAAATAGACAGATGAAATTCTTATCAAGCATATTGCTTTTTATGGCCTCTGCGCTGACTATTTGCGCGCAGACTCCCGACAGTGTCGCAACCGTGGCATCCCCCGACACTCTTAATCAGGTCGCCGACCAGCTCCCCGCCCCGGCTGAGGAACAGCCAGTTGCAGGTCTGTCGGGTGAGAACTTGGCCCAGCAGGCAGATTCGGCTTATACCGCCGATAACTTTGTTCTGGCTGAAGCGTTGTATCTCAAAGCGCTTGAGGTAGGTGGAAGCTCCACGACGCTTTATTATAATCTCGGCAACGCCTATTACCGCCAGGGAAATCTCGGCAAGGCGATTGTCAACTATGAGCGTGCCCTTAAACTCGACCCCACCAACGCCGACGCGCGGGCCAATCTGGAGTTTGTCAATTCCAAGATTACCGACAAGCAGATTGACAGCGGATCATATATGGATTCGGTATGGGAGGTAACAGTAGGTATGTTCCATGCCGACACCTGGGCTGTGATTGCCTTGGTGCTATTCGCCATATTCCTTGGCGCACTCGCCGCTTATATCTTCTCATCGGCGGTAGCTGTAAAGAAAGCCAGCTTTTTCGGAGGGCTGATAGTCTTCATCCTGACCGTTTGCGCCGTGATAATCTCTTTCGCGGCGGCCAACCGGGTAAATTCAGACAAGTATGCCATCATACTTCCCCCATCATCTCAGCTTTCCACGTCGCCACGCGAAGCGCGGAGCCAGTCGGAACAGGCGTTCCTCCTTCACGAGGGCACCAAGGTCGAGATTATCGACTCGATTGCAAATCCCGGGGAAGGAATGTGGTATGAAGTGCTTGTCGGCCACGGCGAACGTGCCTGGGTGAAAGCCTCCGAGGTGGAAAAAATCTGAAAATCGCGATAAGTGGTTGACTTTTGCAAGATTAACAGATAAAAGCTGTCGGATATGTTTTATAACATACCGTAAAAGTTTGGAGAATTCAAATTAAGTGTATAAATTTAGGGAAAATTCCTCTCTGACCCTCGATTTAGCATTTACAAACCCCCAAAAACATACATGTATGACTAAGACAATATCCTTCAACGATCTCCGTCGCATCAAAGACGCACTGCCTGATGGCGCTATTGCCCGCATCGCCGACAAGCTCAACACGACCCCCCAGACAATCCGAAACTATTTCGGCGGCACTAACTACGAGTTCGGCAAGAATTGCGGGTTACACATCGAACCGGGTCCTGACGGTGGCATAGTTGTCCTCGACGACACAACAGTCTATGATATGGCTGTGGAAATCCTCCAGGAAGAGGAACAGAAGAAGGAAAAATGAACTTTCCGTCATCTGACGACATTATCTATGACGCGCATGTCTGTTTTCAACAGTCCGGCGCGTCATAGCTTTATTACGCATAAGTAACCGAATATGACACCAAACCGACTCATCACCATCGCCATCCACACTGTCGAAAAGGCGTTGCCGTTGAAGAATCTTCTTGAACGGGAGGGAATCTATGTGGAATTGAACAATGTGAACCTCACGTCACCCACAGTGGCGGCGGGTGTCAGGATAAGAATCAAAGAGTCTGACCTCCCGCTGGCTCTGAGAATCATAGAGAATATCGAGATTTTTGACATTCCCGCGCGGGATGAGAAGCCGGAGAAGGGTGGAGTCATATTGCTTCCCACTGACTTCTCTCCCCATTCAGACAATGCGGCAAAGCTCGCGTTCAAGCTCGCGTCACGGCTTGGGATGTCGATAGACATGCTCCATTCATTCATCGCTCCGGCATCGCCGCAAGGTGTGCAGCTGATGGATTCCTACGACTATGAGCTTGCCGATATGGCTGAGCGTCAGACTATCGAAGTGGAGTCAACCCGCATGATGGAGGAGTACGCGGCCAAGATACGTGGCTGGATAAAATCCGGTGAGGTGCCTGCCGTGAAGTTCTCGACGACAGTGACCGAGGGTATTCCGGAGGAATCGATATTGCTGTATGCCCGCGACAAGAATCCTCAGCTGATAGTGATGGGAACCCGTGGAGCCGACAAGAAGGAGGCTGAGCTGATCGGGAGCGTGACGGCGGAGGTGCTCGATTCTTGTCGTATTCCGGCATTCACGGTGCCTGAAAGCGTGGATGTGGCGACGGTGGCGGATTTGCATAAGGTGGCCTTTGTGTGCAATCTGGAGCAGGAGGATATGATTGCCATCGACACACTTTACAGGCTCTTTCCTGACCAGTCTCTGGAGGTGATGTTGATTTATATTCCTGGGCGCAGGGAGAGAAATGTTTCCGATGCAAAGACCGCACAGGCTCAGTTGAATCTCCTGAATTATTGTAGGGAGCATTTCCCCGGCTACGGTTTTGATATGCGTACTGTCCGGCTCGATACCCTTATCGATGACTTCAAGGAGATAATGCAGGAAGGGCCGTTCAATCTGATTTGTGTCCCCAACAAAAAACGCAATGTCTTCGCGAGGGTGTTCAATCCCTCGATTGCCCATAAGATACTGTTCCGTGCGGATGTGCCGATGATGGTGATCCCGGTCTGAGTTGAGGGACCCGCTTACCGTTTGGGCTTGAAGAAACGCTTGAATTTACGCAGGCGTCTTTGGTTGCGCCTGTGTATGATTACATAGTACAGCGCTTCTTCAAAGTCGAGGGAGCGTTCGTGGACATATGGGCCCAGCAGCGAGAAATAATCAGACGGGTATGTGCCGAGTTGGAAAAATGACCTCATGGCATCCTTAACTCCGGGGACTGTCCCGATTTTCATTCGATTGATGTCAATGAGGGTGAAGCTGTAACCGGTTTCGGTCTTTTCAAAGAGGATATTGGTGGTGTTGTAATCCAACGGGATAATCCCCTTGTTATGGAGCTCAAGGGTGAATCGCGACAGGCTGTCGGCCATCCGGTCATGCTCTTCCTGAGTCAGTTTGTCGGAGTAGAATGTGTCGGAGACGGAGGGGAGATCTGTGAATTCCGACACGAAGTAACCATGGCGGAAGATGCTCCAACGGCTCTTCTCGAAATACGCGACAGGAAACGGTGTCTTTATTCCCCGGGATATGAGCTCAAGGGCATGCTCATAGGCCCTGCGAGCCTTGGACTTTCTGAAAAATGTGTATATGAGCCCGGTGATGAGATTAGTCTGCTTGTAGGTCTTCACGACCAATGGTCTCCCCCCCACCGATACAAGTTCCACTTTGTTGCGGTTGTTGCAGAATGTTTTCAGAGGGGCGTATTCCCCCCGGGGAAGAGCGGCAAGCTCCTCCGCGCAATTCATATAGTCGGGATGGATTACTTTCCTCATATCACTATGTTTCCGTTCAGGTATTTGTCAAGTCCGTCATTGCTCCGTATCCGTTTGTCGCGGCGCGTGGCTTCCAGCAGGTTGTTGTTGCGCCTAAATGTGTCATCCTTCTTTGAGGATGGGTGCCAAAGATGATAGCATATTGCACGGTGGCG
>URLF01000046.1 GCA_900548705.1 uncultured Porphyromonadaceae bacterium
CGAGAAGGGGAAAATCGCAGCGCTGACCGAGACCGGATGTGAAGGACTTCCGGTGGAGGACTGGTACACAAGCTGCCTCCTGCCGGTGATACGGAAATACCACCCGGTATATGTCACCGTATGGCGCAACGGCAACGCCACCCTCCATCGTCCCGGCCACTTCTATGCCCCCTATCCCGGCCATGGCGGGGTGGAATCGTTCAAGACATTCCACGCCGACTCACTGACAGTGTTCGCCAAGGACATGGCCGCCATCCGCTGACAGAGCGGAGACTCTTACTATACAGACTTATTTACAAAGATACTACCCCATAAACTGACTCACCGATATGCTTGATTTTGATCAACGCAAAGCTTTTGTTGAAAAAGAATACGAAGCACTCGTGACCCAGCCCAACGAGGCTATCGAAGGCAACGGCATATTTTGCCGTTACAAGAACCCCGTGCTGACCGCGGCCATGGTTCCCCCTTTCTGGAAATATGACTACAACCGGGAGACAAACCCCTTCTTCATGGAGCGCATAGGGGTCAACGCCACCCTCAACTCCGGTGCCATAAAATGGAACGGCAAGTATGTACTGGTGGTGCGCGTCGAAGGCTCCGACCGCAAGTCGTTCTTCGCGGTGGCCGAAAGCCCCAACGGCATAGACAACTTCCGCTTCTGGGAGCATCCCATCACAATGCCTGAGGATGACATACCCGGCGTGAACATCTACGATATGCGACTGACGCGCCACGAGGATGGCTGGATTTACGGTCTCTTCTGTGTCGAGCGTCATGACGACAACGAGCCGGGCAACCTCTCGGCGGCCACCGCCACCTGCGGTATCGCCCGCACCAAAGACCTGGTCAACTGGGAGCGTCTGCCCGACCTGAAGGCGAAGAGCCAGCAGCGCAATGTGGTGTTGCATCCCGAGTTTGTCAATGGCAAGTATGCCCTCTACACCCGTCCGCAGGATGGCTTCATCGACGCGGGCAGTGGCGGCGGTATCGGCTGGGCGCTGGTGGATGATATGACCCACGCCGTTGTCGAGTCGGAGATAATCGTCGACACCCGCTATTACCACACCATCAAGGAGGTGAAGAACGGCGAAGGCCCCCATCCCATCAAGACCCCCAAGGGATGGCTCCACCTGGCCCACGGTGTGCGCGGCTGCGCGTCGGGCCTGCGTTATGTCCTCTACATGTACATGACCGCCCTTGACGAGCCTTGGCGACCCATCTATACCCCCGGCGGCTATCTGATGGCCCCTGTCGGCGACGAATATGTCGGCGACGTGATGAATGTGTTGTTCACCAACGGATGGATTGCCGACGATGACGGGAAGGTGTTCATCTACTACGCGTCGTCCGACACCCGCATGCATGTGGCTACCTCGACCATCGACCGTCTGGTGGACTACTGTATGAACACCCCCTCCGACGGCCTTTCCACCGGGGAGTCTGTCAAGACCCTCAACCGTCTCATAGACGCAAACCTTAAACAGTGATTCACAATCCGCGGCTGCCATCCCCGAGGGTGACGGTCGCGGATTGCGGGTCTGGATATACCAACTGAATGACACAATGGCATCATTAAAAGACAAGATAGGTTACGGATTCGGCGATATGGCCTCGTCGATGTTCTGGAAGATTTTCTCATATTATCTTCCGTTTTTCTACGCCCATATTTTCGGCATAGGGCTTGCCCATGCCGCCGTGCTGTTCCTGGTGACGCGCATATGGGACGCTGTCTCCGACCCGATGATGGGTATCATCGCCGACCGCACCCAGACCAGGTGGGGCAAATACCGCCCTTATGTGCTGTGGTTCGCCATCCCCTTCGCCGTCTGTGGAATCCTGCTCTTCTCCACTCCGGATTTCTCGCAGACCGGGAAGCTCGTATGGGCTTATGTGACCTACATAATGATGATGACGGTCTACACCGGCATCAATGTCCCTTATGGTGCCATGCTCGGGGTGATTACCCCCGACTCCGCCGAGAAGACCGTCTTCTCATCTTACAGGATGTTCTTCGCCTACGGAGGTTCGTTTATCGCTCTGGCCGCGTGGGAACCCCTCTGCAACCTCTTCCAGAACAGTTTCGGGATGTCGGCTGCCGGAGGATGGCAATGGGCTATGATTGTGATAGCCGTGGCGTGTGCGCTCCTCTTCTTCCTCTGCTTCAAGATGACCCGCGAGCAGGTGAAGTCGAAGTCTGAGGTGTCGGTTGGTTCCGACCTCTCGAAGCTGCTGCGCAACGGTCCTTGGTGGCTGCTTATCGGCGCGGCTCTCTCGACCAATCTCTTCAACACCGTGCGCGGCTCGACCGTGGCGTTCTATTTCGCCGACCTCGTTTCCCCGGACGCCACCCTGGCTTTGTTCGGATTGTCGTTCGCGTTCTTCGCCGGACTCTTTCTGGCCATCGGGGAGCTTTTCAATATGGTCGGAGTGATGATCACCGTCCCCATCGTCGGTGCGCTCGGCAAGAAAAACGCCTTCATGGCAATCAACATCCTGCTGGCTGTGCTGTCGGTGGCGTTCTTCTACATTCCGCTGGGGACAACCGGCGGCTACTGGATGATGCTCGTCTTTCAGATTCTTATCTCAATCGGCACCGGTATCGTCTCGCCGCTCGTGTGGTCGATGTATGCCGATGTCTCCGATTATTCCGAACAGAAATACCATACAGCCTCGACCGGCCTGATATTCTCCTCCGCCTCCATGGCCCAGAAATTCGGTTCGGCGTTCGGCGGTTCGGGTGCGCTCTGGCTTCTCGCCGCCTTCGGGTATGTCACATATGAACTCGACTCAGGGGTGCATGTCACTCAGAGCGCGGCGGCTCTCGACGGTCTCCGCTACCTGATGAGCTACATTCCCGCTGCGGTGGCTCTCTTCGGGGCTTTTATGCTGATATTCTACCCCCTGACCACCTCCCGTATGGAGGAAATCGACCGCGACCTGCGCAAACGCCGTGGCGGCGAGCTCTCCTCCGCCTCTGAATCCGCCGAGGTCGCCGGTAAGGATGCCTCAACTGAATTCTGTGCCGCCGGGAAAGCCTGAGACTGAATCAACGGTTGTTTACCAATCATAGCTAAAAATCTGAACAATGACCCTTGCCGAACATCTCGTCTCTGACCTCAGAGAGAATCTTACCCGCAATATCCTCCCTTTCTGGATTGACCGTATGACCGACACCGCGCGTGGCGGTTATCTCGGCCGTATCGACGGGGAGAATCGTCCCGACTATGACGCGCCCAAGGGGGCTATCCTGAATGGCCGTCTGCTGTGGACATTCTCCGCCGCATACAGGGTGTTGCGCGACCCGCAGTATCTCGCGGCTGCCACCCGCGCATATGAATATCTGCGTGACCATTTCATTGACCGCGAGATGGGTGGTGTCTACTGGTCGGTGGATGCCGCCGGTCAGCCCCTTGACACCAAGAAGCAGACCTACGCCATCGGTTTCGCCATCTACGGCCTGAGCGAGTATCACCGCGCCACATCATCCGAGGAAGCTCTGGAGCTGGCTGTCGATCTGTTCCGTGTGCTTGAGGATAAGACCCGTGACGGCGCGGCTAACGGCGGGGGGTACATAGAGGCTTTCACCCGCGACTGGCAGGAGATTTCCGACATGCGTCTTTCCGACAAGGATGCCAATGAGAAGAAGACGATGAACACCCATCTCCATATCCTCGAACCCTACACAAACCTTTACCGGGTATGGCCTGATCCGGCGTTGCGCGAGGCTATCGTTGACTTGCTCCGGATATTCCTGGATGTGATGGAGGATAAGGCCACAGCCCATCTTGGACTGTTCTTCGACGAGAAATGGAGCCGTCAGGACAAAAACATATCATACGGCCATGACATCGAGGCCTCATGGCTGCTGCTTGAAGCCGCCGAGGTGTTGCGCCGCAATCCGGGCGATGCTTCCCGCGAGGAGATTGAGGCTCTTTATGAGAAGACCAGACGTCACTGTCTGGCTATCGCCAACGCCTCCCTCGAAGGCCGTTCGGACGAGGGATGGATGGCCTATGAGCGTTTTGGTGATGGTCGTCTCGACCGGGAACGTCACTGGTGGGTGCAGGCCGAGGATGTTGTCGGCCTGGTTTATCTCTTCAGATACCACAGTGTCGATCTCGCCCTTGAAAAAGCCTGGAACTCATGGATCTGGATTCGTGACAACCTTGTAGACAACGAGGGTGGGGAATGGCATTGGAGCCGTCTCCATGGCGGGGAAATCAACCGCCGGGATGACAAGGCCGGTTTCTGGAAATGTCCCTACCATAATTCCCGGATGTGCCTTGAAGTGATGGAGACCCTTTCTTAAAGCCTGCCTCCGGAAAGATTCCCTGAAACATTGTCATTTCACGCAAAAAACGCCTCCGGATGAGGCGTTTTTTGACATTATGGGGAGGGGAGGATGCAAGAATGTGGAAATCGTATCGGAAATGGGCAAAATTGTATCAATTATCGGCGTGTTTTCATAGTAACTTTGCAAGTGTCAACAACTTTTAAGCCATGAAAACATTTTGCCATACCGCATAATACCTGAAATATGCTTGAAAGCCATTGTCAGACTGAACATAAACCTTAAATAACTAACTCATTTCAACAAAATCAAATGAACAAGATTTTTACTCTTCTTGCCGCTGCAGGGCTTGCCATGTCAGCAAACGCAGCCGTCCTTTGGGAAGGTGAGGTAGTGATGGGCAACTGGAACGGTATGCTCTCGCTCGACTGCGAGTCTACAAACTGGACAACAGCTGTTGCCGACGCTATGGGTGACCTCGCCGAGGGTGACAAGCTGGTCTTCACTTACAAGGATGTCTCCACCGACGAGGAGGCTCCCGGCCAGATTCAGATTGACACCAAGGTAGGTCCCTCATGGGAGTGGACAGCCATGGTGGAATATGATCCCATCCCCGCCGACGGTGTCTACACCTATACAATCACCGACGCTCCGATTGCAACTTCCGACTATACCGAACTTGAGACACTCCCGACCCGTGGTTTCTTCGTGAAGGGACAGAACGCCACCCTAACCAAGGTGGAACTCGTTAAGGCCGGCGGAGGTGACACCCCTGCCACCGGTACCGCAATCTGGACCGGCTCAGTGGTTCTCGGCAACTGGACCGGTATGCTCGAATACAAGAACGAGGATTCCAACACACAATGGAACAACGCCGTTATGTCAGGCCTGGAAGTAGGGGACAAGATTGTCTTCCACTGCGAGGATGTCACCTCCGGCGCACAGATCCAGCTCAACGCCATCGGCCTTGACGCAAACTGGTCTTGGGCCACACTCGTGGAGTATGACAACATCAGCGGTTCGAAATACACCTACAAAATCACCGGCGACATCTACGGCGATTACACCGACCTTGAGATGCTCTCACAGCGCGGTTTCGCAGTGAAGGGCCAGAAGGCAACCATCGTGAAAATAGAGGTTATCTCCAATGGCGGCGGCCAGGGTGGCGGCGATACTCCCGAACCCCCTGTCACCGGCGGCGAAGCCCTCTGGGAAGGTGAGGTAGTGATGGGCAGCTGGAAGGGTATGCTCTCCCTCGACTGTGAGTCGACCACCTGGACCGACAAGGTAGCCACCGCCATGGCAGGCCTCGCTGAAGGTGACAAGCTGGTCTTCACCTACAAGGATGTCTCCACCGACGAGGAAGCTCCCGCCCAGATTCAGATTGACGCCAAAGTTGGTCCCGACTGGACATGGACTCCCATCGTGGAATACGATCCCATCCCCGCCAACGGCGTATATACTTTCGAAATCACTGATTCCCCCATCGCAGACACAGACTACACTGAGCTTGAGACCCTTCCCTCCCGTGGTTTCTTCGTGAAAGGCCAGGGCGCAACCCTCATCAAGGTGGCTCTCGTCAAGAACGGCTCAGGTTCCTCTGTAGAGAACATCGCAGCTGATGCCATTGATTTCAACGCTCCCGTGGAAATCTACACCATCGATGGCCGTCGCGTCAACGAGATGACCCAGGGTCGCATCTACATCGTGCGCCAGGGCGCAAAGGTGACCAAAATCGCCAAATAAACCCCTTGACCCTGACTGACTAACTCTAAAAAATCCCTCCTCTCCCTTACTTAGAAAATCCCCGGCAGGAGATATCTGTATTGGATGTCTCCTGCCTCTTTTTTTACACCTTTGTCATTTTGTGGTATTATGCAATGTTTCGGGCAAAATAGTATTATGTTTTCGAGATGTTATGTAGTAATTTTGCATCAGGAACAAGCCTATTACCAGTAGCATATAAACCCACCTAACAATACTAATTCTATCTTTAACCTTTCGGCAACAGCGGCCTAACCTGCCACTCTCCGAAAAAACTAACTCAACTATGTCTAAACGTTTTACCCTAATTTCATGCCTCGCGTTGGCGGCCATGTCGGTTTCTGCCGAGACGGTGACCCTGTTTGACGCGGCAGCCCTCGGCTGTGACGGTTCACGCCTATATATGGGCGGCGACTGGTCTGGCAAGACTGTCTACAATCTCCCCGCTGATGCCGAACAGCTGAAGTCGTCAGAGGAAGCTTTTGTGAATGGAAACAAGGAGCTGAGAATTTACAGCGACGCTTTCAACTCCGCTTCTGCCGACGGCAAGTTTGTCTTCACTTTCGGCTGGGTCGGCTCCTCGGGACAGTTCCAGCTCGCCCTCGGAGCGGCCACCGACAGCAAGGAGAACAATATCGTGGACTATGTGGATGTCAATGGTTACGCAAACAGCACATTCACTGTCAACATGAGCGATTTCGACGGCACCAAATGGAACCAGCAGACCTCGATGTCAGCCCAGGAGGCTGCCGACAAACTCAAGGCTGCCGGTTATATCACCCTTCATGGCCATAATTATGACATCGTGAAGGTCGAATATGAATACACTCCCGAAGGTGGAGATGTCGAGACTACCTTCTCTGGCAGCAAGGAGATAAAGAACCTGACATTCGCTTTTGGCGAAAACTGGTATGATGTGGCTGTGAACGGGGCCGATGCGAGCAAGGCTCTCTGGATAAAGCCGAAATACATGCCGAACGTGCAGGTCGGTGACGAAATACATGTCACATTCGAATCGGATGGCGGACAGGCCAACTTCGTTTATCTCGACAGCGACAGCAACTGGCAGAAACGCGGCGACAACAACAGCGTGAATCCTGACTGGATAGATGTCATCAGCAAGAGCCACACCTATGTGTTCAAAATCACCTCCGCCACTCTGGCCGAGGAGATGGCCGCCAACGGCCTTTGGGTTGACGGCAAGCAGAACACGGTGGCCAAGGTGGTGTTTGTCTACAACAAGCACGCCGAGGATATCGAGGGTGACATCGTGGCTGACGGAGGTGAAGACCCCCAGCCGCCGGTTGAGGAGAATTTCACAAGCCGCGTGCTGTGGCAGACCGGTGACCAGATTCTCTCCGCAAAGGGTGAGACTACCTCGATAGTGTTCGATTCCAACTGGATGTCGCGTTACGGACTCCAGGATGGTGACGCCGACCGTCTCGACCAGGCGTTCCATATCCCCGCAGAGAAATTTTTCACAAGTGACGCGGATGCCACAAATGCTGACCTTGACGACTGCATAGTGGTGACCTACAAGGAGGCTAACCCCGGCGCACTCGCCTCATTCTACTTCCAGGATCCGCTGGATGAGGATGTGTGGTTCAAGCGTGGATGCGGCGACGCCAACACTGTGGTTGATTCCTACGCGGTCGACGGCACTGTCTTCTATCGTTACCTGCTCAACTACCGTATGGTGGCCGCCCTGCGTCACAACGGTCTCTGGATTGATGGCAACAACGGCTCGGAAATCGTGAAAGTGGAGTTGCGCAACTACTCCAACGAAGCTCTTGACGACTCATTCCCCTATTTCACCGGAAAAACCAAACAGGACATCGATCCCTCCAAGGCTGACCGTGGTTATGTCGTGGATGATGAGGGTGACAACCGTTCGTTCGGTTACGACAACCTCAAGCGTGTGCGTCCGGTGGCATTCACCAATTACAACAATGGAGAGCGTATCATCCTGACCTTCCGTCCGGTGGCAGAGAATGCCGAGCTGCGCCTGCAATATATCCGTCCTTATTCCGCAAACCTCAAGGTCGCCCAGGCTCTCACCGGTACTGACTCCGGTATCCTGACTGTCGGCGCTCCCGGCGAGGATGGTCTGGTGGATGTCGTCTACCGTCCGACCCAGCGTGAAATCCGCGCTCTGAAGTTCAATGGCCTCTTCCTTGACGGAAAAGGTCTGGAACTTGTGGAGATTTCATTCGGCGAGGAGGATCCCGGCGACATGCAGAATGACATCTACGTCCATAATGACTGGATGACCCTCGGCCACGACGGCGAAGACGGCAAAATCTATGAGGGTGACTCATACAGCTCCGGCCAGGTTAAGATTTATGTCTCCAACTCCCATTTCCAGCGTGCCAAGGAGAACAACTGGCTCGGTATGGAGAACGGTGAATACAAAGGCTACAAGCTGACATTCCACTTCCCCTGGAGCGGCGGCGCATGGCTCAACCTTTATTATGACGCGAACAATATCGCTGACCAGAACCGCGATCCCCTCAACTGGTATTACGAGTCGGCTTACGGCAGCGGAATGCCCAAGGGGGCTCCCTTCCGCGCTCCCGAGGATGAGCCTTCGGCAACCGGCACATATTACAACATCAACGATATCCCTGCCGGCGAGAATGTCTACTATGATCAGCCCCTGAGCCATGATGATGTGGAGAAGCTGCTCAACTACGGTATGTGGATTGAGGGTGGAAACGCCGATATGCAGAGTGTCCGTCTCCGTAGCCGCCTGTCTGTGTCGGGTGTAGAGTCAGCCGTAGAGGATGACCTCACCGATGCTGTCATCGACCTCAACCTCCCCTATGAGGCTTACACGCTCGACGGTCGCCGTGTGACTGACATCGAGGCTGCAGGCATCTACATTGTCCGCCAAGGCAGCAAGGTCGTGAAGATGATCCGCCGCTGAGACATCACAGACTCCAAGAAATTACCCTGAAACAAAGAGGCCGGTCTCCCTATCCGGCCGGCCTCTTCATAATTCCTGTAAAAACAAATCCAAATCAGAGTTCACCTGTCAGGATGTTGCTCGTGGTTTTGCCATCCTCTTTCAAGGTTGATTAGATTGTTTATTGATTTTTCATAGAAGATTAAATTGAACAAAGGTTAGGTAGAAACCGTGACTGCGGCGTGAGCCGCGGTCACGGTTGATTTTTCCCTCGATGTGGTGGCGCGTTCCGGAATCCCTTGACGCGTCTCAGATTGTCATCTCCCCGCAGATGGGGTGGAGGAGACGGCGGGTGACCTGGGCTGAGGAGAGACCTGAGCCGAAAAGGAACATCAGCTTGGTCAAGGCGGCCTCGGTGGTCAGGTCGTGGCCTGAGATTACCCCGGCACGGGCCAGCAGGTCGCCGGTGTAGTAGCGTTTCTGGTGGACAGCCCCGTTGACACACTGGGTTACGTTGAGTATGATTGTACCACGGTCTACGGCCTCACGGATGGCATTGTTGAACCACGGTTCGGTCGGGGCGTTACCCGCGCCGTAGGTTTTCAACACCACCCCTTTGACTCCCGGTGTCTCCAGCTGCTGGCGCAGTGATGCCTCGGTAAGGCCGGGAGTGACATATATTATGATGATGTCGGTGTTCAGCCCGGTGTGGACGTTGAGGGGATGAGGGTCATTGACGCGCCAGAGTGAGTCGGGATTGAAATGAATCGACAGCCCGATTTTGGCCAGCGGGGGATAGTTGTTGCTCTTGAAGGCATTGAAGTTGTCGGCGCTCATTTTGGTGGAGCGGTTGCCGCGCCAAAGATAATTCTCGAAGAGTATGGCCCCCTCCTGCACCATCGGCTCGCCGTTGACCGGGTCGGTGGCGGCGGCAATCTGCAGGGCGGTAATCAGGTTCTCCTCCCCGTCGGTCCTGACCTCCCCGATGGGGAGCTGCGAGCCGGTGATAATCACCGGCTTGCGCAGATGCTCGAGCATGAAGGAGAGAGCCGAGGCGGTATAGGCCATCGTGTCTGTCCCGTGGAGCACCACAAACCCGTCGACTTCGTTGTAGTTCTTCCCGATAGCCTCGGCAATCTGTTGCCAGTGGGCGGGATTCATGTTGCTTGAGTCAATCGGGGGATTGAACTGGATATGCCTGATGTCATAGTCGAGCATCTTGATTTTGGGGACATTGTCAATCAGATGGGAGAAGTCGAACGGACGCAGGGTCTGTGTCGCCGGATCTTCAATCATGCCGATTGTGCCGCCGGTGTAGATGATCAGGATTTTCGGTTTCCTGTTGGCGTTTTTTTCCATAATGAATGACTATGACATTGTTTGCATTGAGCGGAATGACGGGCTATGGCCCGGCGGCAGGAGCGGTGGATGCCTACTTCACCTGTGCGCCCGGGGTGACGGGAGCGGAGGGGGAGATGACCACCAGGGAGCCGTCGGGGTTCTGGGCGGAGAGAATCATGCCCTGCGACTCCACACCCTTGAGCTTGCGGGGAGCGAAGTTGGCGATGAAACATATCTGCTTCCCCACGAGGTCTTCGGGCGCGTAATACTTGGCGATGCCGCTGACGATGGTGCGCTTCTCCATTCCGTCGTCGATGAGGAATTTGAGGAGCTTGTCGGCTTTGGGTACGCGGGAGCATTCGAGGACGGTGCCGACACGGATGTCCATTTTCAGGAAATCATCGAAAGGCACGTCGGGCTGCTGGGGCTCAGGCTTCCATGCGGCGAGCTTGTTCTCCTCCTTGATATGGGCGAGGCGGTCGAGCTGAGCCTGGATTGTCTCATCCTCGATTTTCTCGAAGAGGAGTTCGGGCTGGCCGATTTTCGCGCCCACAGGCACGAGGTCCATGCAACCGAGCATGTCCCAGGTTATCTTGTCGCCGCCGAGCATCTTCAGGAGCTTGTCGCTCATGAAGGGGAGGAACGGCTCGAAGACGATGGCAAGGTTGGCACACAGCTGAATCACGGTGTTGAGAATCGTGGCGGTGCGCTCCATGTCGGTCTTGGCGAGTTTCCAAGGCTCGGTCTCCTGGAGGTAACGGTTGCCGGCGCGGGCCATGTCCATCGCCAGTTTCAGCGCCTCGCGGAAGTGGAAGGTCTCCAGGGCTTCGGACACTTTCCCTTTCAGTTCGTTGATTTCGGCGGTAAGCGCGGTCTCGGCCTCGGTGGGGACTGCGGCGGGGATTACCCCGTCGAAATATTTGTGGGTCAGCACCACGGCGCGGTTGACAAAGTTGCCGAGGATGGCCACCAGCTCGGAGTTATTGCGCTGCTGGAAGTCGCTCCAGGTGAAGTCGTTGTCTTTGGTCTCGGGGGCGTTGGCTGTCAGGACGTAGCGAAGCACATCCTGCTTGCCGGGGAAGTCGCGCAGGTATTCGTGGAGCCATACGGCCCAGTTGCGCGAGGTGGAAATCTTGTCACCCTCGAGATTGAGGAACTCGTTGGAGGGGACATTGTCGGGGAGCTGGTAACCGTCGCCGTATGCCATCAGCATGGCGGGGAAGATGATGCAGTGGAAGACGATGTTGTCTTTACCGATGAAATTGATGATACGGCTTTCGGGGTCTTTCCAGTATTTTTCCCAGCTGTCGGGGAGGATTTCCTTGGTGTTGGAGATATAGCCGATGGGGGCGTCGACCCAGACGTAAAGCACCTTCCCCTCGGCTCCTTCGACAGGCACGGGGATACCCCAGTCGAGGTCGCGGGTGACGGCGCGGGGCTGCAGCCCCAGGTCGAGCCATGACTTGCACTGGCCGTAGACGTTGGTCTTCCACTCCTTATGGCCTTCGAGAATCCATTCCTCAAGGGCTTTCTGGTAGTTCTCAAGGGGGAGATACCAGTGTTTTGTCTCTTTGAGGACGGGGATGTTGCCCGTTTCGGCGCAGCGGGGATTGATGAGGTCGGTGGCGCTCAGCGAGGAGCCGCATTTCTCACACTGGTCGCCGTAGGCTCCCTGGGCGTGACACACGGGGCACTCACCGACGACGTAGCGGTCGGCAACGAAGCGGCCTGCGCCCTCGTCATAGAGTTGCATCGAGGGCTTCTCGATAAAGCCACCTTTGTCGTAGATGTGGCGGAAGAACTCCGATGCGGTCTCGCGGTGGGTCTCGGAGGTGGTGCGGGAATAGACATCGAATGAGATTCCCAGCTCCTCGAAGGAGTCCTTGATGATGTTATGGTAGCGGTCCACGACATCCTGGGGGGTGATGCCCTCTTTGCGGGCGCGGATGGTGATGGGCACTCCATGCTCGTCGCTGCCTCCGATCATCTTGACATCCTCGCCGCGCAGGCGAAGGAAACGGGTGTAGATGTCGGCCGGGACATAAACTCCGGCGAGGTGGCCGATGTGTACCGGGCCGTTGGCGTAGGGGAGGGCAGTGGTGACAAGAGTCCGTTTGAAGTTCTTCTCCATCTGTATATTGTATTTCTTATGATTGGCACTGTTTAGAAACCGCAAATTTAGAAAAAAATCACTAAATTTGCAACGACAATCTATCAAACGCTATTTAAAATGCAAATTTCCAAATCTCTCGCCGCAGCCCTGGTCTCGGTCGCGGCTCTTCAGGGGGTGGCTGCCAACCCATATGCCGGAAGTGTGATGATAATGAACGAGGAGACCACCGGCAATCCGGGCAACGGTTCAATCAACATATTCAATCCCCAGGGTGAGGGAAGCTGGATTTACCGTGCTTTCCGCCAGGCCAATCCCCGACGTGAGATTCCCGGGGCTATCTGCCACGCCGCGACATATGGCGACAAGCTCTATGTGGTCTCCAACCATCCCGACGCTCCGGGAAGCTACAACATGGTCGGCACGCTCACTGTGATGAACGCGGAGACATTGGTGTATGTCAACTCCGTGGAGCTGGTCAACAGGTTCGGCAAGCCTGTCCAGGGGCGCGCCGTGATGCCGTATGGCGATGATGCGTATGTCACCACCACAGATGGAATCCTGACATACCGCTCATATGACAATACCATCATACAGGACAATGACCGGATATGCAGCCCCGACGGGGTGGCATCGCCGGTTCCCTACCAGTATCCCTATCAGACCGGAGCAATCGCGAGGGTGGGATATGACTATTACATAGCGTCGCAGGATTTCGGGCTGGTTTATTTCAGCGAGAATCTGCCGATATATGCCCGTAACCGCAGCATCCCGGAACTCCTTGGTGACAATTGCCCCGAGGGATTGAGTGATGCCAACGGTATCGGCTCCATTGTGACCGGCAATGACGGGACCCTGTGGATGAGTGTCACCGCCGACCGCAACGCTACCGGCGAGGCGGCTCCCTATCTCATAAAATATAACCCTGTCAACCAGGAGGCGGAGGCTATCGCGGTTCCGGAGGGGATTTATCCCCCCGCCAACTCCTGGTATGCCTGGACGGCTGACGGTTTCCATGCTTCGGCCACCGAGAACGCCCTGTACTGGAACGGCGGCCCCAACACCTGGTTCTCTAACAGTGCGGTTTTCAAATATGACATAGACAAAGGGGAGTTCTCCAAACTGCTCGACCTCTCCGCCGAGGAACTGCCTGCGGGTGAAAATCCCTGGATGATTTATGGATGCTCGATGAGGACATCACCTGTCACCGGGGAGATGTATCTTTCATTGTTCAAGGATTACGGTCTGACCAACTTCGTGTTGAGACGCCTGGCGGCTGACGGTACGAAGATTGCCGACTATCCTATGGAGCCGGCGATATGGTATCCGGCGCTTCCGGTGTTTGCCGACGATGCCGCTCCCTCCTTCAAGGAGGTGGAGGAGCTGGTGATTCCGTCTGACGAGGCCACTCACGTCGACCTGCTGGGCTTCGCCACCGACCCCGATTCACCTGACGCGGAAATCAATTATTATGTCAAGGATGTCTCCTACCCGGCGGAGAAAAGGATATACGCTGAGGTTGAAGGCCGTGCGCTCGGGATTTATCCCCCCGGGGTTGAAATTCCTGAGAAACCTGGTGCGCCTGCCGTCTCCGCACCTGCCGGGGATGGAACTGAGGAGGGATATATCGACCTTGTCGCCGACTCGAAAGGTAAGACCGCGACATGCCGTGTGAAATTCCGTTTCGCGACATCATCTGTCGATGAGGTAAGCGATGGATTGACACTGGCCGCAGCCTCTGTCAGGGGAGATGAGCTGACATTACGCGCCGACAAGGCCGCGACAGCTTTCATCTTCACTCCGCAGGGTTGCCAGGTGATGACAATTGATGCTCCGGAGGGTGAATCGGTCCATTCGCTTGACGCTCTCGTCCCCGGGCTGTATATACTGCGTTTCGGTGGCAAGTCCCTGAAATTCCGCCTTTGATTCCGCTAACTTAACCTTCATTGGTTCTGGATAATAAGACTTCATCAATAACTCTCCGGCAGGGATTGCTCGGCATATCCCCGGTGATTGTTTTCCTGATGCTGTATGTGGTGGTCTCCGCCTATGTCGGTGACTTCTACAAGATGCCCTTTTCCGTGGCGTTGCTTTGCGCCTCGGCCTGGGGTGTGGCAATCTCGAAGGGGAAACTGGTAGAACGCATAGAGGTTTATTCCAAGGCGGCCGCCCACTCCAATATCATATATATGATTTGGATTTTCATCCTGGCAGGGGCGTTCGCCTCGTTGGCCCGGGAAATCGGGGCGGTGGAGGCCACTGTGGAGCTGACGCTGAGGTTGCTCCCCTCCTCGATGGTCGTGCCGGGGATGTTCGTGGCCGCCTGCTTCATATCGCTGGCTGTCGGGACATCGGTCGGCACGGTTGTCGCGCTGACCCCGCTGGCGGTTGAAATCGCCGAGGTGTCGGGTGGAAGCCCGGCCTTTATGGTGGCGGTGGTGCTGGGCGGCGCGTTTTTCGGCGACAACCTTTCATTCATTTCCGATACCACGATTGCGGCCACGAGGTCGCAGGGTTGCGATATGGCCGACAAGTTCAAGGCCAACATATGGCTCGCGCTTCCGGCGGCGGTGGTGACCCTGGCGGTATATATGGTCGAGAATGTCATCACTCCTGTCGCCCCGGTCCATCCCGGCGCTGACCCGTCGGTATGGCTGGTGGTGCCTTACCTGATTGTCATTGTGACCGCCATCGCGCGTCTCAATGTCACCCTCGTGCTGACCGGCGGAACTGTCGCGGCGTTGATTATTGGGCTTGCGCAGGGTCACGGTGTGCTGGAGCTTTGCGGCTTTATGGGGGGCGGCATCGAGTCGATGGGTGGCTTGATTGTGATAACCCTCATGTCGGCCGGGATGCTTGGTCTGGTCAAGGCCTGCGGCGGTATAGAGTGGCTGTTGCAGGTGATGACGGCGCGGGTGAGCGGCAAACGTGGCGGTCAGGCGTGTATCGCCCTGCTGGTCAGTCTGGTAAATCTTTGCACGGCCAACAACACTGTCGCCATAATCACTGTCGGCTCACTTTCGCGGGAAATCGCCCACCGGTTTGGCATATCCCCGAGGAAAAGCGCGTCGTTGCTCGACACCTGTTCCTGCATCGTGCAGTGTCTTATCCCGTATGGGGCGCAGACATTGCTTGCCTGCTCCCTCGCCGGGCTGTCACCCGCCGCACCTTTCCGCTATCTCTATTATCCCTGGGCGCTTGCCGCCGGGGTGATTGTCTCGATTATCATAACCCGTAGCCGGAAATGAAGCTGTTTGTAGCCCCGTTGCAGGGATATACCGACGCGCCTTTCAGGCATTTCCACAGTCTGCTGTATGGCGGTGCCGACGGATATTTCTCACCCTTCCTCAGGATTGAGAAGGGGGAACCTGCCCGGCGGGCGATGCGCGACATCCTTTCACCCCTCGGTTGTGGCGACGGCTTTGTCCCGCAGATAATATTCCGCGACGCGGAGGAGTTCTCGGTTCTCGCGGAAACCCTTAAGGATGCGGGATTCCGCCGCATCAATCTCAATATGGGATGCCCTTTCCCGCCACAGGTAAAGAAAGGACGCGGCGCGGGTTTCCTCCTGAAACCGGATGAATTGGCTAAAGTCGCGGCTTATGTGGCCGGGGACAGCGGGGTGGATTACTCCGTTAAGATGAGGCTGGGAGTGGATAACGCTGACCAATGGAAACCGTTGGCGGCGATACTGCGCGATATGCCGTTGGTGTATGTGACAGTCCATCCGCGCACGGCCCGGGAGCAATACCGTGGGAGCCTGCATCCCGACAGTTTCGAGGAGTTCGCTTCGGCGGTCGGGAAACCGGTGGTTTTCAACGGGGAGATACTCTCGCCGGCCGACATATCCGTCGTGAGGGAGAGATGGCCGTGGCTCCACGGGGTGATGGCCGGACGGGGATTGCTGGCGCGGCCGTCTATGTTCGCCGAATGGCGCGAGGGTAGCGAATGGAGCCTTGAGCGGCGCACTACGGAGATGCTTCGTCTCCACTCCGCGTTATTGGACCATTACAGGCCGCTCCTGTGTGGCGACTCCCAGTTGCTGGCGAGGATGAAAAGCTTCTGGGAGTATTCCGAACTCCCTCATCGTCAGCTCAAACGTATCGCCAAAGCCCGCTCGATGGCCGACTATGAGGAGGCTGTCAGGGAGGTGGGGAGATGAATTTCACACAGGGTGCGGAAATTACCGCTGAAATTTGTTAACTTTGCAAGGGGATGCCGCCGACTCCGGAAATATCCGGCAAGCGCAGACCCCGGGGCGGAATCCATTCCGCTTTCTCACACAAATATCCCATAGATGAAAGACTTAGTAATCTCGAAGGAAACCACCGAAAGGGCCGTTGTCGTGGGGCTGATTACCCCCCGCCAGCCTGAGGGGAAGGTCAATGAATATCTCGACGAACTCGAGTTCCTCGCCGACACTGCCGGCGGGGAGGTCGTGAAGCGTTTCACCCAGAAACTCGACAATCCCAACTCCGCCACGTTTGTCGGCAAAGGGAAGCTGGATGAAATAAAGGAGTATGTCGAGAAAAACGACATCGGCATGGTGATTTTCGATGATGACCTGTCGACCAAACAGATCGCCAACATAGAAAAGGAGCTGCAGGTGAAGATTCTCGACCGTTCGAGCCTGATTCTCGACATATTCGCCAAACGCGCACAGACGGCGACGGCGAAGACACAAGTCGAACTTGCCCAGTATCAGTATCTGCTTCCCCGACTGACCCGCATGTGGACCCACCTCGAACGTCAGAAGGGTGGTATCGGTATGCGTGGCCCCGGTGAGACCCAGATAGAGACCGACCGCCGTATCATCAAGCGGCGCATAGCCTGGCTGAAAGAGCAGCTCGGCGACATCGACCGCCAGAAGACCTTGCAGCGCAAGAACCGTGGAAAGATGGCGCGTGTGGCTCTGGTGGGTTACACCAATGTCGGGAAGTCGACCCTGATGAACTTGCTGAGCAAGAGCGACGTGTTCGCCGAGAACAAGCTTTTCGCCACACTCGACACGACGGTGCGCAAGGTGATTATCGACAACCTGCCGTTTCTGCTGACCGACACCGTCGGCTTTATCCGCAAGCTCCCGACCAACCTGGTTGAGTCGTTCAAATCGACCCTTGACGAGGTGCGCGACGCCGACCTGCTGGTGCATGTGGTGGATATCTCCCATCCGCAGTTCGAGGAGCAGATCGAGGTGGTCAACAAGACCCTCGCGGAGGTGTGCGGTTCGGCCGACAAGCCTATGATTGTGGTGTTCAACAAGATTGACGCTTACAGCCATGTCCCCAAGGATGAGGATGACCTCACACCGCGTTCGCGCGAGAACATCCCCCTGGAGGAATTGAAGCAGACATGGATGAACCGTCTCGACCCGGGCAACTGTGTGTTCATCTCCGCCAAGAAGGGCACCAACATCGACGAGCTGAAGGAGAAGATTTACCAGAAGGCCAAGGAGATACATATGGCGCGTTTCCCCTACAATGATTTCCTTTTCCAGAAATATGACGATCTGGGGGAGAACGATGCCGAATCAGATACCGATGCCTGAACAGAAAAGAAATATGATGAGCTGGGAGCGTCTTGTCTCTGACAAGCGTTTCGGCCTGGAGGATTACCACGACCCGCGCCGTGGAAGCCGTACCGACTTTCAACGCGACTTCGACCGCCTGGTGTTCTCTTCCCCCTTCCGGCGGTTGCAGAACAAGACGCAGGTGTTCCCGCTTCCGGGTAGCATCTTTGTGCATAACCGTTTGACCCATAGCCTTGAAGTGGCGTCGGTCGGACGGTCGATGGCCAACGAGGTCGTCAATCTGATTATGCCGCGTCACGAGGGGACGGCTTCCGCCAAGGCTCTGGAGTCGATTGGCGACATCGTGGCTGCGGGGTGTCTGGCCCATGACATGGGCAATCCCCCTTTCGGTCATTCCGGAGAGAAGGCGATCGCCACATTCTTCTCGGAAGGGGAGGGGGCGGCGTTGAAGAAGCGACTGACCCCGGCGCAATGGGCAGATTTGGTAAACTTCGAGGGTAACGCCAATGCCCTCAGGGTGTTGACCCATCAGTTCCAGGGGCGGCGCAGCGGGGGATTCGCGATGACCTACTCCATGCTCGCCTCCATCGTGAAGTATCCCTATTCCTCGGGATTGTCGGGGGATAAGGGGAAGTTCGGTTTCTTCACCACCGAAGCCGACAGCTACCGCCGTATCGCTGCCGAACTGGGAATTCCCTCTCTGGAGGCTCCGGAGGGGGAACTGCGTTTCGCCCGTCATCCGCTGGTGTATATCGTGGAGGCGGCTGACGACATCTGCTATGAGGTGATGGACCTCGAGGATGCCCATAAACTGAAAATCGTCGGGTCTGACGAGATTATCGGCCTGTTCCTCTCTTTCCTCCCTGACGACCGCAAGGAACGGAGCATTGAGATAATGGGGCGGTTTGACGACCCGAATGAGAAAATCGCCTACCTCCGGTCGGGAGTGATAGGTGAACTGGTGACTGCCTGCGCCCGGGTGTTCGCCGACAATGAGGAGGCAATCCTCGCCGGGGAATTCCGGGGACGGTTGCTGGGACATGCGCCGGAACGCCTGCGCAGGGCGTATGAGCGGTGCAACGACTTGTCGTGGGCGAAGATTTACAAGGCCCGCGAGGTCGTCGATGTGGAACTTGCCGGTAACCGCATCATTACCTTCCTGCTTGAGAAGCTGGTGCATGCGGTCTGCAATCCCGACCTGAACTATTCGAGGCTGCTGCTGTCGCAGGTTCCGGAGCAATATGATGTCTCCTCAGCCGATCTTTTCTCCAAACTCCAGGGGGTTGTCGACCATGTTTCGGCCATGACCGATGTCTATGCCCTCGACCTTTTCCGTAAGCTCAACGGTATGAGTCTTCCGGCTGTCTGAACCGCCGGGGCGGATATGAAATTTGAACAGTTGCTTATGACAAGATTACTTATATCATTGCTGATGATGATTCCGATGTTCGCCGGCGCGGTTGCCGTGAAGGATGTCGAGAATGTGCATGTCAAGAACCGTACCCGCTATGTCACCGACATCGCCGGGATGCTCTCCCCGCAGGCTGTCGCGAGGGTCGATTCCCTGATGGCTGACGCGTGGCGGCAGTCTTCGGCCGAACCGGTGGTGGTGATTGTCGACAATCTCGACGGAGAGGACATCGATGACTACGCCACCGAATTGTTCGAGCTTTGGAAGCCGGGAAAGAAGGACAAGGACAATGGTGTCATCCTGCTGATTTCCCGGGATGACCGTAAATTTGTCATCCGCACCGGTTACGGGGTGGAGGGTGTGCTGCCGGATGCCTTGTGCTGGACGATTCTCAATCAGACGATGAAGCCTTATTTCCAGCAAGGGGATTATGACGGCGGGGTGGTGGCCGCGGCTACCGACCTCAACAGGGTTTTGACCGATGAGGAGGCGAGGGCCGAACTTATGTCGAAATACAAGAATGACAGCGAGGGGGCCGGAGCTGATGATTTCTTCAAGGTTTACCTCTCGATATGTCTGATTCTCCTGGTGGCGTTCGCGGTGTATTACTTCTGCCTGTTGGTGAATAGCCGGGGGAAGGATACCGCCGAGGCATACCATCTTTTTGAGAAAAACAAGCTGGCGGTGATGGTGCTGACCGCGGCCACATTGGGTATAATGGCTCCGGTGCTGATTGCCTGGCTGCTGACAATGAGGCATATCCGCACACGTCGCCATCTCTGTTCCAACTGCTCCACACCGATGACACGCCTTGACGAGGAGACCGACAACAAGTATCTCACCCCGGCGCAGGATGCCGAGGAACGGCTGAATTCAGTGGATTACGATGTGTGGCTCTGCCCGACCTGCAACCAGACCGAGATTATCCCCTTCATAAACCGGCAGAAAAACTATTCTGTTTGCCATGTCTGCGGTGCGCGTACCGCCGCGTTGGTTTCCGACCGAATCATCCGGCAGCCCACCACCATGTCATTCGGCCAGGGGGTGAAGACCTACCGCTGTTTCAACTGCCACAATATGACCAACCGCACTTACCAGATACCGAAAGTGGTGGCTCCTCCGGTAATCCTCGGAGGTGGCGGAGGGGGCTTCGGCGGAGGCGGTGGCTTCCCGGGAGGCTCCTTCGGCGGAGGAATGACCGGCGGCGGCGGATCGCGTGGCGGATGGTAACCCGTTGGCTGACATTTCGTTGAAAATGCCATCGCTCTATGAACCATCGAGCCGCCCCCGGCGTTAAACTGACAAAGGATAATGATGACGGGTGAGGTCAAAAACCTCCCTCGGGATGTTGGAAGCGACATCCGCCCCAAAATTCAAGCAAAACGGATTCCCCGCCATCTGGCGGAGCATCCCTCACAAGAAACGGCGGTTGCCCCCGGTG
>URLF01000047.1 GCA_900548705.1 uncultured Porphyromonadaceae bacterium
AACGGAATCAGCCCTAATTTTCAGTTGACCTCAAAAGTTTAGCGGACAGTAATATTTTTGATATTACCCACATTTGTCGGATATCAAAAAAGATTCCTCCGGAATCCCTCGTTTAATACCATTACCGTGGGTTACCGCTGCGTGGTCGCCCCACAAGGGGGCTTCCCACTCGCGCCAACCCACGGCTATTCAGATAAATGATTCCTTCGGAATCGTCCTAAATCAGTCGGTTTTTACACACCGACTCTTCGTTATTTCACTTTTTATATTTCAAATGTCTGTTATCGGAATCGTCCGGTTCAGGGGATGAACACCTTGACGGCGGTCGCACCCTGACGGCGCACATACATGCCGTGGCCGGGATTCATAACCTTGCGGCCGGTTATGTCGAAATACTCGACCGGAAGATTGTCGGTGGCAGTTCCGTCAAAAATGCTCTCCACACCCGAGGGGGTAAGGGAGGCGAACCGCTCAGTCAGATAGTCCATGTTGCTGTTGAGATACTGCTTTACCTTGGCTACATTGTCGTCGAAGGTGTCGCTGCCGGGATTGGCGGCCCACTTGGCCTTGTCGGCATCAAGGGCATTCTTGTATTTGGCGGCTGCAGCGTCGATGTCGGCCAGCACAAGAGGCATCTTGTTTACAGAGGTCTCAGCGGTGGCCTCGGCACGCATAGGAGCGGATGAAGCATAGGGCCATATCCAGTGGGGGAAGCCATTCTCCTCACTCTCCGACCAGGTCCCGGCGAACTTGTGGAACTCGATGGCCACCTCGTTTGACACCATCAGGTTGCGCATGAAGGGAGCCACCAGCGGCATCACATAGCTGTCAGTCTCGACGAGATCGGTCAGCAGATGGGTCTTGTTGCCCTTGTGGGTGAACGCGCCGGAGAAATCCCATACGGGGCCGAACTTCCAGAGACCATCAACACCCGAACGGTGGATGTAGAGCGATTTGGTGAAGGAGGCCGCGTCATCCATAAGCTCCTGAACGAGATAGAACCTCACGAAGCTTTCGCGGTCTATCACCTCATGGTAGCGGTTGTCGAGGTCATCGGGCTGATAGGTCATGGCAGTATGGAGTGAGCGCAGGCTCTCTTCAATCCATTCCTTGTCGCTCTCGCGGGTGAGATCAGACATCTCGGGTGAGTCAAGGACAAAGCGGGCCTCGGTGTCTGTCCCGGCAGTTCCGAAGCTGAAGTCGGGAGTCTCGGCGGTATTGTCAAGCTCCACGATGTAGTCAGACCAGATTTCGGGCATCGGAATCTTACCCTTCAGTGCGTCGCTGAAATCATTGACACCTACTCTTGCAGTAGCGGGACGGATATTCTCCACAATGAAATAGAGACCACGGTAATCACCGTTTATCACCAGTTCGACAGGCTCGATTCCAGGAGTCCAGTCAAGTCCGATTTGCTTGCTGAGTGCGTGACCCGCGATATTGCGCAGATAGCTCAGTTCGGTGTCGGCTGCCCAGGGGAGCAACACATAGTGCTTGCTTTCAGAGATACCATTGATAAGAACCTGCTTCTTGTCGAATTCCACCTTGTAGGGTTTCTTGTCGAAATCAGCCCAGGTAGTAGTACCACGTCCGCGGATTTCCAGCGCCACATCGGCAAAATCACCGAAACCACTGTCTGTAAAGGTAGCTGTGGCGACATGCTTGGTGACAGTGTCCTCGATATCGCTGCCGTCGGTCACTGTGATGGTCAGCACGGGGAGTGTTCCGGAAACAGGGATGGGATTCGGATTCCAGTTCTCAGTGACAGTGAATGAACCTGACCTCAGGACGTAATACAATGCACCGGCTACAAAGGTCTGGCTTCCACTATTGTAATTGTCGTTTGAGAAGTTTATCTGCGGATTCCTCGTCAGGTCGAAATCGTTGCCAAGGATAGTGTATTCAAAATATTTCACACCCGCCGAGTTGGTCTTTGCGGTGAGGGTCGGACGGTTATCCCAGTCGCAGCCGAGGAATTTATCATTGTCGTCGTTCCAAATCCAGATACGCATATTATTGACATTTTCATCCTCGAACTGGAAATAAACGGTATAGTAGACCGGTTCGAAGTCAGGATCGACATATGAGGGAAGCGGCGCAGGCTCGGTGGTGTCGCGGGCAGGCTCGTCATTGACATTCTCGTAGTTACCCCACTCCCTAACAAGGAAGTTGATTTTTGAATCAAGGGCCTTCTTGACATGGCTACGCTTAGAGGCGAGGTCGGTGTTGTCCTGCACAGGACTGGGATTGGTGAGAGCATTGTTATTGAGAGGATCCTCATACTGATTAGGCATAGCCACACCGTTCCAACGCTGCCAGTCGCGGGCGGCAGCCTGTGAGATTTTCGCAGTGAACTCCTCAATCATCTGCTGCAGTTCCTGATAGCGGTTGCCGCTCCAGAACCATTGCCAGGTCTCTTTCACTTTGGCCATAAACTTGTCGTTGGCACGCATCTCTTTAATCCAGTCGTTGCCATAGTGCTCCGGTCTGTCTGCGACATCCGAGAAATAATGGGCGGCATTCTCCTCGTCAAACGCGTGGCCGCAGTCCCACAGAGGTGAAAAATGCCATTTCTGTCCGGCACCGAAGTCGCGGAAGAGATAAGTTGAGCCGTGATAAGCTTCCCAGTGGTCGAGAATCTCCATCACGATATAATAACGGGCGGCATCATCCAGGTCAATGTAACGCCACAGGTCATCATTGTTAGCGTAGACCATGTCATCCATAGTCTTGAACTGCTCGGTCAGGAACTTGCGCTGAATGTCGGAAAGCACCTCGGGAGTATCGGGAGTGATGCGGCGCACATTCTCACCCGACCCAACCACAATCTGGCCGTCGCCGGGATAGTTATCCATCTCGACGAGGTAGCCACCCGAGCATAAAGCGGGGTCAGTGACTTCATCGTCAAGTTCGGTGATGTTGATACGATCCTTATCTATGCGGATACTCTCTGTAAGGAAGTAGATACCACGATAGTCACCATTGATGACAACCTCCACTGGTATCTCGCGTGGAGTCCAGGGAAGACCGATTTGCTGGCCGAGCCAGAAACCGACAGTGTTGTTGAGGAATCCGTGAGGCTCATCGGCGTGGGCCAACAGGGCAAAATGCTTGCTCTTGGTCAGACCGAGGGGAGCAGCCTTCAAGCCAAGTTTGAGCTTGTAGGGTTTCTTGGAGAAACCGGTGCGGGTATAGTTGCCTCGCGCCTTGATTTCAAGGGGAAGAGGCACTGCTTCCGAGCCGAGATTGTTTGCCGGATTGGAGTTGTCTACCAGATAATAGGTCCCTGCACGGTAATCCTTGTCGCGGAGATTGCGGTCAATCATAATCTCTTCGGTAGTGATATAAATCACCGGAAGAGTACCGGTAAAGGTAACGCCGGGACGGCGGTTGTCACAGAGGTCACCCTCTTCACCGCCACCTCCTCCGCCACCATTGGTGGTGAAGTAAGCTACCCACTGGTTGTTTTCCTTCTTGACGGTCACGTCATACTGGCCTGACGGCACCTTATAACAATGTCCCACCTTTGTAAGGGGATTTTGTGCAGTACCCGTAGTGATATATGTATTATCGGTCGAGGGACCATAGCGATAAGTTTCATCCCATTTATTGGTAATCTTACCTCCGATGCCAAATGTAATCCAGCCATCCTGCCCACGGGAATTGTTGATTGTGGCAGTGTAGACACCGTCTTTATGCGTCATAGTTATCGCATCAAACGCCCAGCTGCCTGAGAAGTCATAGCTGATGTAGATGGGAGTAGTGTATGTGACATCTCCGCCACCTTCCTCTCCGATTACGCCAATCACTCCGGATTTGTCGTAGATTCGACCATCGACAAAGGAATGGTCAGATGTCTGGTAGCCACCCTCATTAGTACCCTTACTGTCATTGAAAAGAATGTTGGTAGGAGTACCGTTTCCGGTGTAAGTCCAGACATCTCCGGTCTTATTCATCGATGCACCAGGCCAAGTACCTCCGGTACAATTCTGATTGTTGTTGTTGGCATCCCAGGCCCAGACACAGACCTGCTCCCAGTTGTCGGGATTTGTGAACTGTACGGTCCATGCCCGCGCTCCAATCGCGCATAGCATTACCGCAATCACAAGTAAGAGTGATTTCTTCTTCATGGAAGATGATTTAAGTGAATGTAAGTAGATAGAATGATTATTTACAAAAGACTGGTAGAGAGATTTGTATGCCCCTCCCGGGAGGGGCATAACGACAGGCCGCGCGGCCTGTCGTTATGGAGCGACGCAGAGGCAGATTGCCCCTACGCGATTATTTTTTCTTTTTTGCCGGATCGCAGGTAAGCCCTACCCCCAGCTTCTTGAAAATCTTGTGGTCAACCTCACCGAGCATGACGGTGGAGTGGACCTGACAGCCGTTAAGCTCGGGCAGTTTCTCAAGTGCCCGGCGACAATTCTCGTCATGGGTGCTGAGGACGGAGAGAGCCACCAGCACCTCATCGGTATGCAGCCGCGGGTTAAGGCTGCGCAGGTAATGGGTCTTGGTGTACTGTATCGGCTCGATCATGTCGCGTGGAATGAGCTTCACGGAGTGGTCGATGCCGGCCAGATGCTTTATGGCGTTGAGAATGAGAGCCGCGCTCGGGCCGAGCAATGCCGATGTCTCGGCAGTGATGATGGTGCCGTCGGCAAGCTCGATGGCGGAGGAGGGGACACCGCTCTTTTCCGCACGTTCGCGGGCTGCGACGGTGGTGCGGCGGTAGGTGGTGTCGATATGCGCCTGTTTGAACAGCAGGGCAATCTTGTTGACCTCGCTCTCGTTGTCACCCCCCTGGGCAAGACGGTTGAGGGCGGTATAGTAGCGGCGGATTATCTCGTTCTTGGATGCTTCGCGGCATACCTCGTCATCATCGATACAGAATCCAACCATGTTGACCCCCATATCGGTAGGTGACTTGTAGGGGTTATGGCCGTAGATGCCCTCGAAAAGGGCGTCAAGGACAGGGAAAATCTCGATGTCGCGGTTATAGTTGATGGCGGTCTTGCCGTATGCCTCAAGATGGAAGGGGTCGATCATGTTCACATCGTTGAGGTCGGCGGTGGCCGCCTCGTAGGCGATATTGACCGGATGTTTCAGCGGTAGGCTCCATACGGGGAATGTCTCGAACTTGGCGTAGCCCGCTTCGACCCCGCGCTTGTGTTCGTTGTAAAGCTGGCTGAGACAGACGGCCATCTTGCCGCTTCCGGGGCCGGGGGCGGTCACAATGACAAGCGGACGCGAGGTCTCGATATAGTCGTTCTTGCCGAATCCCTCGTCTGAATCGATCAGGGCGACATTGTTGGGGTATCCCTCGATGGTGTAGTGGCAGTAGGTTCTGATGCCCAGGCGGTCGAGACGCTGACGGAACGCGACCGCGCTGCTCTGGCCGTTGTAGTGGGTGATGACCACCGAGCTTACAAGGAATCCGCGTTTCTGAAACTCGTCGCGGAGACGCAACACATCCATGTCGTAGGTGATACCCAGGTCGTTGCGCACCTTGTTCTTCTCGATGTCGATGGCGCTGATGACAATCACGATCTCAGCGTGGTCGCTGAGCTGTTGCAGCATCCTGAGTTTGCTGTCGGGCTGGAAACCGGGCAACACGCGGCTGGCGTGATGGTCGTCGAAAAGTTTCCCCCCAAGCTCCAGGTAGAGTTTGTTGCCGAACTGGGCGATACGCTCCTTTATATGTTCAGACTGTATCCTGAGATATTTCTCGTTATCAAAACCATACTTCATAACGGGTTACAAAATTACGGTTTTTTCTCCGTTTTTCCCCTATCCCGGGCTATATTTTTTCTCAACCCAACCCTGAGACCCATTCGGCGACCACCTCGGGGAAGTGGCGGCGTTCAAGCGCATGCACCTTATCCTCAATCTCTTCCGGAGTCGCGCCCGGTTCCAGCGGGGTGGCCGCCTGGAAGATTATCCGCCCGTCGTCATAACGCTCGTTGACCAGATGGACGGTTATGCCGGTCTCCCGTTCACCGGCGGCGGCGACAGCCTTATGGACATGTCTGCCATACATCCCCTTCCCTCCGAATTTAGGCAACAGGGATGGATGGATGTTTATGATGCGGTCATGGTAACGCGCGGTCAGAAAGGCGGGGAGCATGAGCAGGAATCCGGCCAGCACTATCGCGTCGACCGAACGGCTCTCCAGCACCCCGGCGAGCCTCACGGGGTCGTTGAATTCCTCCCGGCCAAGTATCTCCACCTCGACCCCGAGCCTATTGCAACGCCCTATCACCCCCGCCCCGGGATTGTTGCAGATCACCACCGCCACAGTGGCCACGGGACACGGCGATTCCTGGAAATACCTTATTATGTTCTCGGCATTGGAGCCGTTGCCTGAGGCGAATATGGCGATTCGTTTCATCGGGGGAATTGTTATATCTATGCGCAAAGATATGAGATTTGTGTGGAATTAAAAAATTTAAAGTAGTAACTTTGTGGAAAGAAAAAATCATACTGACAACATTATGGACAGGAAAGAAATACCGGTGTTGCTGCTGACCGGCTATCTCGGCAGCGGCAAGACCACATTGCTCAACAGGATTCTCCGCAACGAGAAGGGAATCAGGTTCGCCGTGATTGTCAACGACCTCGGGGAGGTCAACATCGACGCGTCTCTGATACAGAAAGGCGGCGTGGTAGGGAAGAAAGATGGTGACGGCGACCTTGTGGCCCTCCAGAACGGCTGCATATGCTGCACCCTCCAGACCGACCTCATCGACCAGCTGACGCAACTCGCGTCCTCCGGGAAATTCGACTACATCGTGATAGAGGCGAGCGGCATCTGCGACCCCGCGCCGATAGCCCAGACCATCTGCGCCATGGCCGGGATGGACAACGCCAACACCCCCGGCGCGGTCATCCCCAGACTCGACTGCATCGTCACCGTCGTGGACGCCCTGAGGATGCAGAGCGAGTTTGACTGCGGCGAAGGACTCAAGAACCGCCCCAAAGGGGAGGAGGATATCGAGAGCCTGGTCATACAGCAGATTGAATTCTGCAACGTCATCCTCCTCAACAAAATTTCGGAGGTCACCCCGGAGGAAGCCGGACGCATCCGCGCCATCATCCGCGCCATCCAGCCAAAAGCGAAAATCATCGACTGCAACTACGCCGATGTCGATTTCGACGAAATCCTCGGCACCGGCATGTTTGACTTCGAGGAGGTAGCCACCTCCGCCACCTGGGTCCGCGAAATCGAAGGCCACCACGACCATGACGACGATGACGAAGATGATGATGACCATGATGATGACGACCACGACGACCACCATCACTCCCATTCCTCCCATTCCTCCCATTCCTCCCATTCCTCCCAAGATTCCCAAGACTCCCACCCCCACGACCATCCCGAAAACTGTACCTGTGGCCACTGCCACCACCATCACCACCACGGCGGCCACGCCGAGGAATACGGCATCGAGACCATGGTCTACTACCGCCGTCCCGGTTTCGACCTCAACAAGTTCGACCGGTTTGTCGCCACATCCTGGCCCCGCAACATCATCCGCGCAAAGGGTGTGTTGTATTTCAGCCACAACCGCGACATGTCGTTCCTCTTCGAGCAGGCCGGTGTGCAGAAACAGCTGACCCAGGCCGGACTCTGGTACGCCACCGCTCCCGCCGATGAACTGGAGCGGCTCATGGCCCTCGAACCCGGCCTGCGCCGCGACTGGGATGACCGCTACGGCGACCGTATGGTCAAACTCGTCTTCATCGGCCAGCATCTCGACCGCGAAGCCCTGACAGCCGCCCTCGACTCATGTCTTGAACCCCATTGATTACCGGTCGGCAACATTTCCCCTCCGGGGGTGTTTCTTTAGTATAAATGTTGCAGACTTATGGGAAAGACAGAAATCAAAATCAAACGGGCATATGACCCGGCGTCGCCCGATGACGGATACAGGATTTACATCGACCGGCTATGGCCTCGGGGACTCAGCCACGAGACATTCCATTATGACCTGTGGGAGAAGGATATTTCCCCCTCGACCGAGCTGAGGGAATGGTTCCATTCCGACCCCGACGCGAACTGGCAGGAGTTCTGCCGCCGATACGCCGGGGAACTCAAGGCCAATCCCGCGTTCGCATCCTTCACCGCCACCGTCATGTCACACCCGGTGGTGACCCTGCTCTATTCCTCCCACGACTCCGAGCATAACAACGCCGTCGTCCTGCGCGACATCCTCGTGGAGAAGGAATGAAAAGCCTGTGATTCAACTGATGTTTTCAAAGAATTGTCAAGATTGCCACATACAGTCTTGACGATTCTTTGTAATTTTGTGAGGAATTTTGAAAATCATACAAATGGACGATATCAGAATTGCTGTCATCGGAGGCGGAGCTATGGGTGGTGCCGCCGTACGCGGACTGGTGGAGGCAGGCGTGAAGCCCGGCCTTATCACCGTGTCCAACCCCACTGCCGGTAAACTCGCCCCGCTTGCGGCTCTCGGAGTAAACACCCTCTCTGACAACCGCGACGCGGTAAAGGGAGCCTCGCTTGTAATCATCGCCGTCAAACCCTGGATTCTCCCCGGAGTAATCGACGAGATACGCGACGCCATCGACTATGACACCCAGGAGGTGGCTGTGATTGTCGCCGGCGTGGCGTGTGAAGACCTCAAGAAGATGTTCAGCACGGGCAACGGATGCCCTACCCTGTCGATAGTGATGCCTAACACTGCCATGGTGCTACGCGAGTCGATGACTTTCATCGTCGAGGCTGTCGGTGCGCCGGAGCTTGCCGTGGAGGTTTTCTCAAACCTCGGGAAGGTCATGGTGATAGAGGAGAAACTCCTCCCGGCGGCCACCGCGCTCGCGTCATGCGGCATCGCCTACGCGATGCGATATGTCCGCGCGGCTGTCGAAGGGGGTGTCGAACTTGGTTTCCGCGCTTCCGACGCCCAGGCCATTGTGGTGGAGACCATCAAGGGGGCTGCATCGCTGCTCTCCCTGCCTGATGCCCATCCCGAGAGCGAGATTGACAAGGTGACCACCCCCGGCGGAATCACCATCAAGGGGCTGAACGCCATGGAACAGGCCGGATTCACCTCCGCCGTCATTGCCGGGCTTAAAGCCGGACGCGCAAAAAGCTGATTCACACGACAGATGGAAGAAGGAAAGAAAAGAATCGTGGTGAAGGTGGGGAGCAATGTGCTGACCCGCCCCGACGGCAAACCCAATGTCACCAACATGTCGGCGCTTGTCGACCAGATTGCCATACTCCATGCCGACGGCCATGAAATCGTACTTGTGTCAAGCGGCGCGGTGGCGTGTGGCCGGGGAGCTGTCAACCGCTCCCTGACCCTCGACAGCGTCGCCTCCCGTCAGCTTTACTCCTCGATTGGCCAGATAAGGCTCATCAACCTCTACAACCAGCTTTTCGGGGAATACGGCATACTTGTGGGGCAGGTGCTGACCCAGAAGGAGAACTTCTCCTCGCGCAACCTTTACCTCAACCAGCGTGCCTGCATGCTGACGATGATTGAGAACGGTGTGATTCCGGTCGTGAACGAGAATGACACGGCCAGCCTGACCGAACTCATGTTCACCGACAATGATGAGCTGTCGGGACTCATCGCAACTATGCTCGACGCTGACATGCTGGTGATTCTCTCGAACATCGACGGCATCTACACCGGCTCACCCGCCGACCCCGCGTCGGTGCTGATTCCGCGTGTTGCTCCGGGAGAGGATCCCTCGGCATACGTGGTGGCCGCCAAGAGCGGCTTCGGACGCGGAGGGATGGGAACGAAATGCGGCATCGCCCGCAAGGTCTCCACCGAAGGTGTGGCGGTGATAATCGCCAAGGGTGACCGTCCGGGGGTATTGGTCGACATCGTGCGTGACCCCGACTCTGTACCCCACACACTTTTCGAGCCTTCATCCGCCCCACTCAGCACCATCAAGCGATGGATTGCCCACAGCGGCTCATTCGCCAAAGGTGAAATCCACATCAATGAGAACGCCGCCGGAATCCTCCGCAGCGACAAGGCTGTCAGCCTGCTTCCTGTCGGGGTCACCTCTGTCAGCGGTGAATGGGAGGAGGGAGACATCGTCTCGGTGCTGTCGCCAGACGGGACAAGAATCGCCATGGGACGCGCCGCGATGGACAGCCGGTCAGCTGCCGCCGCCATCGGTCGCCACGGCCAGCGTCCGCTGATCCATTATGATTACCTCTATCTGGAGGAGTCCGCGAGACAATAAGCCCCGGACAGACCCTGTAACAATACACCGGAAAATGGAAAATTTCAACGACATATTCAGCCGCGCACGCGAGGCTTCGCGCACGTTGCTGGAACTGACCGACAGCCAACGTTCAGCCGCCATAACCACTCTGGCCGACCTTGTGGAAACCCACCGCGATGAGCTGTTGGCCGCCAACAGTCTTGACCTGGCACGTATGAGCCGGTCAAATCCACTTTACGACCGCCTGCAGCTCACCCCTGAGCGTCTGGCGGGAATCGCGTCAGACCTGCGGCATGTCGCCGCCCTCCCTACCCCGGTGGGTGAGGAGATGGAGCACCGTACCCTCCCCAATGGTATCAACCTGAGAAAGGTCAGGGTGCCGTTCGGGGTAATAGGCGTGATATATGAGGCGCGACCAAACGTCACCTTCGATGTCTTCTCGCTATGTCTCAAGAGCGGCAACGCCTGCATCCTCAAGGGTGGCCATGACGCTGACGACTCCAACCGTGCCGCCATAAACCTCATACATGAGGCCCTGCGCCTCAACGGCATCCCCGTCGACGCGGCAACCTTGCTCCCCTCCACTCATGAAGCCACCGCCGCCCTCCTCGGGGCGGTCGGCAAGGTTGATGTCTGCATCCCGCGTGGTGGACGCAGGCTGATTGACTTTGTACGCGACAACGCCAAGGTGCCGGTAATCGAGACCGGAGCCGGGGTTGTCCACACATATTTCGACCTCAATGGTGACCTTGAGATGGGGCGTGGCATCATCAACAACGCCAAAACCCGCAGGGTAAGCGTCTGCAACGCCCTCGACACCCTCCTCATCCATCGAGGCCGTCTCGCCGACCTCCCTGCCATCTGCGCTCCGCTGGCCGACAAGAATGTGGAAATCCATGCCGACCCCGAAGCGATGGAGGCGTTGCGCGGCAATTATCCCGACAAACTACTCGTGGCCGCCAACGACTGCTGGGACACCGAATGGATGGATTTCAAGATGGGAATACACACCGTCTCTGACCTCGACGAGGCGATAGCCCATATCGCCCGCCACGGCTCAGGCCACAGCGAGAGCATCGTCACCGACGACACCAAGGCCGCCGACACTTTCCGCAGGATGGTTGATGCCTCATGTGTCTACGTCAACCTCCCCACCAGCTTCACCGACGGAGGACAATTCGGCCTCGGAGCCGAAATCGGCATTTCCACCCAAAAGCTCGGGCCACGCGGCCCGATGGGTCTCCGCGAAATCACCACCACCCGCTACCTCCTGACCGGCCACGGCCAGCTCCGTCCCTGATTTTGATTTCTCGCTGAAATCCACTATATTTGCAGTCCCGACACATCTTTTACGACCTGTCGGGACTGTCGATTGTTATAACTAATGAGACAATTAACCACCAGACAAAATTCTCCCTTATGACACAACTGACAATCAATATCGAAGACAAATCCATTCTTCCCCACCTGAAGAAGATTCTCAACGCCATAGACGGCGTCTCCATCGCCAAGCCCGAACGGAAAAAACGTAAATGCGGGCTTGACGAAGCCCTCGACGACATCAAAGCCGGCCGAATATATCATGCTGACAGTGTAGACGCGATGTTCCAACACATTCTCGGAATATGAAATATGATATTCAATATTCATCCAAGTTCAAAAAAGCGCTTAAAAAATGTCAAAAGCGAGGATTGGATGTAGAGAAACTAAGAACGATCATCAGCTCTCTGGCAACATCAGGCTCAGTACCTCCCCAGTATCGACCCCATAAACTTTCCGGAGAATATGCCGGGATATGGGAATGCCATATCGAATCGGACTGGCTACTGTTATGGGAGCAAAATGACACGTCACTGACATTGCTCCTGGTTGATACCGGACGACATTCTGACATATTCTAACCTTGGAAATAAAAATATCGCTTCGCTATGTCCCCTGAACAACAGGTCGTACATAGCGAAGCGATATTTTTATGGGGGTCTGTAAGGCCGGTGTGTCAACAGGAATGAATCCTGACACACCGACCGACAAAGATGGGCTTACTTCACGCAGAACTTCAGGGTGGAGTTACCGGCGGCATCCTTGGCCACAGCGATGTAGACACCGGCGGCAAGGTTTTCAGTGTTGAGGCTGTCGTGGCCTGCAAGCACCTTCACACCTGAGAGGTTGAACACCTCGATGGCGGCTCCGGCGGCGTTGAGGTTGCGGCCGTCGAAGGTCAGCGAAGCTGCTTCATTGACAACGATGTTATCGACACCGCTCTTGGCCAACACTGTGATGTGTGACTTGACGGTCTGACCTCTCATTCCGATGGTGAGGTCACATTCACCTTCAGCGAGTCCGGTGAGGGTGAGGAGAATACCATCATCGGCAAGGAACATGTCGGTCATCTCAATCAGAGACTCATCGTAGTCGCATATGAAGTCACCGAGCATATCTTCGGATATTTCCTCACCGTAGATAATCACATTGATAGCTATTTCATCACCAACCTCGACAGAAGCGCTCTCAGGCTTGATGAGCAGCAGGACATTCTCGAAGAAGAGACGGGGAGCTGTAGCGTCGGAAGTGATAGCCCAGGGTGACTCGGAATCAAAACCGTAAGCGAAGCCAAGCTGCTCCTCGAAGAAATCCATACCAAGGTCTTCAGCGGCGATTGATTTACCCTCGGTTGTGTTGGCATCGTCAGCAATCTCGCTATCCACGATGGGGAGGGTGGAAATCACATAGTTGTTCTGGATGGCTGTCTCGGCGGGAAGAGGCTCACCATAGATAGGCTCATAGGTGTCGGGATCATAATCCTCCTCTTCCGCATAATTGGCACGGGTGTAACCGACAACGCGGTGAACAGTGGCGTTCTGGGCCGGATATTCTCCTTCGGTAGGCTCAGGAGCGGTAATCGAAGTGAGGTTGATGAAGTTGCTGTGTATTGTGGGGGCTACTTCGTCACCTTCACTGCCAAAGGAGAGGGGATATGAACCTGCGATACCGCCGACCTTCGCGCCACCTCCCCAACGAAGGTTCTCGGTAGCTGTCAGGGTACCCTGGACATGGTTGTTGGAGATGGTGACTGCGGCCGCGCTTCCGACGATACCGCCGACGGTGTTCTTGCCGGTGATGTCAGCGTTTACATGACAGTTGACCGCGCCGTTTCCGTAGCTGCCGACCGAGCCAAGGATACCACCTACCTCGGAGCCACCCTCAATCGTACCGGTGAAGGCACAGGTGGATACCGAGGAGCTGGTGGAGGTGGAAAGGGCGATACCGCCCACGCTGTTCTCGGGCGAAACAATCTTGCCGTCAAACGAACATTCACTTACAGAGCTGTAAGACACCACGTTACCAACGATACCACCTGCGTCTTCGATGGAGTTGACCACCGAATTGTAGACATGGATGTTGCTGAGACGGCCAGAGGAGAGACGACCGACAACGAGGCCCTGCCCGTCAACGGTGGCGTCCAGCTTGGCGTTGTAGAACTTGAGGTTCCTGACAACACCCTTGGTCTGGTCTGTATCGGAAAGATTGCCGTCCTCATCTGTCTGAGGCAGCTCTCCGGTCACAACAGGCAGAAGGGCGCGTCCTTCGAGGGTAAGATTGCTGATGACATGTCCACGTCCATCAAGGGCACCGGTGAAATTGAAGTCGGAGGACTTCACCACCACTCCATCGGCATCGATGTCGGCGACCACTGCGTAGTAAGCATCAGGAGCAGACTTGATTTGCATAAGGCCACCCACGGTGCTGATTTCGTAGGGGCTGTCAGCTGTTCCTTCTCCTGCCTCGAAAAGTATGAGCGGCAGGTCGAAATAAGCGGTGGTGTATTGCCAGTTGCCGGGAATACGGTTCACATAATTGATGACGAGCTTGGGATTGTCTTTCTCTGTGTTGATCAGGGCGGCGGTATTCGGAAGACCCTTCTCATCATCGGGAGCCACATTCACGAGTGTTCCTTTTTCGGGATTTGCACTAATTACGGCAAATTCTTCCTGGTTGCCGCTACCGGTACGACGCTTCAGAAGCATAAGATACTCGTTGTCGGAATCAAGATTGAAGAGATAGGGGTTGTATGCGCCCACACCGGTGTAAATGCTGCCATACTCCACATTCTGGCCCATGTTTATGTCATCAACCGACACGATGTCACCTTCCGGCGACGCGAACACCACATATGTGTGGCAGTCACCATTGTCATCTGAGAAGCCTTTGGTCTGGGGAACAGCATAGAGATATGAATTACCTGATGGGATACGGTTAACCAGCGCGTTCATATTGTAGGTGGCACTTCCGTCATTGAAATTGTAGGGGATGGTATGCTCCACCGAACCGTCAAGAAGATTGACGAACTGGAAATCATACGCGCCATTGTCCTCGAAGATAAACATCACCTGAGGATCAAAGCCAGCGATATCGTTCATGAAATATCCGCCGGTGGTGCCGGTAGAGATGTCATACTTCTTGGTGGCTACGGCGTCCTCACCCTTCTTGGCTCCATCATATGCCTCGAAATCATAGAGATAGGAGTCGCCGCCCTGCTGTGAATGGGCACGGGTGACATAAAGCATCGGAGTGCCGTCGGGGTTGCGGTTCATGTCAATATCGTCATTGTACATGAATGTACCCACATAAAGGAAATACAAATCATCATCGGTCGTTCCCAGGGGCAGACGGGTGGTGCTGTAAAGATCAGCCGTCGAGGCGAAAGAGCTGCTCGGGGCGAAAATCTTCACGATAAGCTCATTATCAGGAGTCGGGGTATCGGTGGTATAATCGTAAGGATTATTATACCAGCAATACTTGAGATTGTTGATCACAAAATAGGGGATACCGTCTTTCTGGGTTGCCAGGAAAGGTATCGCGTCCACGCCGGCGGTGGTTATGCTGGGTATGCGGTAATCAAGCATGACGGTAAGATTTCCGGAATATCCGGCCTTCTTGTATGTCACGAAACGGATGTCGGCCACGTTGGGCACCTCACCTACCATCGGAGTCTCGGTGTCCTCCTCGGTCATGAAGGTTATAAAGAAATTCTCACTCCAGTCATCCTGAGCAGTGTTGATAGCCGACACATAATAGCCGGGGAGGGTCATCTTGCATTCAGACTCTTCACCATCAGCGAGATCTGTGATAGAATAAATCTGTGTCTTGTAATTGTTCACATAGTTGACAGTGTTTGTGGCCACGTCAACCATCACTTCATAATTATTGTCGAAGTTGAAGAACTTCTGGGTGATGGTGGGGCCGACACTCACTTCAGCCACACGGGTCTCCCCCTCCTCAAGCTCGATGTTGTCTCTCACCGCACCTACCTTCTCGAACGATCCGTTGTAGATGGTGAAGTCGAAACCTGTAACCTGGCCGTCTGTATAGATGTAATCGCCGGCATAATACCAGGTTTCGTTTTTCGGGCCGTCGAGATAACCGATTATGGCTGCCGACGGCAGGGATGTCTGGGCGAGGCTCCTGAATGCTCCTACTTTGAGGCCGTCACCGGCTGCACTCTTACGATTTGAGACCATCGGATTGCCAAGCTGCGCATGCTCCTGCTCCGCACGCGCTTTCGGTGCGAAAGGAAACAGATTGGTCCCTTGGCGTGCGGCATCGACGCGATTGGTCGTCGCCATGGCCGGAAGCGCCAGGGAGGCGCAAACGGCTGCAATAAGGATTTTTTTCATAAATAATATTAATTAAAGTAATATGATTTTCCTGATTGGTGATTTGAGATGTTTTTGCAAGAAAATGGTGATAAGGGATAAGACGTTCGATTTCTTTGCCATAAAGATACGGAGAACGGATGACTGTAAGGCACAAAAACAAAAAGAATTCAAACCCAAATCTACCGCAAAATTACGCTTTTTTCTTTATAAATACAAATAAATTTATACAATCTTCACTCTAATCCCTCCATAGCGCCCCATGAGCATCCCACTCAGGAGCAAGGGGAGATTCCGGGAGGTATGGGCGGGGCATTCCGACACTCTTTTTTGGTGGTTTGACGGGATTTGCGTAACTTTGCGCTTATTATTGTCAATTCCGACCATGAATATTTCTTACAACTGGTTAAAAGAATATATCGACTTCGATCTCTCCCCGGCGGAGCTGACCCAGGCGCTGACATCGCTGGGTCTTGAGTGTGACGCTTTCGAGGAAGTCGAGTCAATCCGCGGCGGCCTGCGCGGGATAGTAATCGGCAAGGTCCTCACCTGCGAGGAACATCCCAACAGCGACCATCTCCACATCACCACAGTTGACCTGGGCGGCGACGCCCCGGTGCAGATTGTCTGCGGCGCGCCGAACGTGGCGGCCGGACAGACTGTCGTCGTGGCCACCGTGGGTGCCACCCTCTACCCCACCGGGGAGGAGAACGGTTTCCAGATAAAGAAATCCAAAATCAGGGGTGTCGAATCCCTCGGAATGATTTGCGCCGAGGATGAGATTGGCGTGGGAGAGTCACATGACGGCATCATCGTCATCGACCGCGATGTCGCTCCCGGCACCCCCGCCGCCGAGTTCTACGGCCTGACCTCAGACTATGTGCTGGAGGTCGACCTCACCCCCAACCGCATCGACGGCGCGAGCCACTACGGCGTGGCCCGTGACCTCAACGCCTACCTGACCCGCCACCTCAAGGATGGCAACCTGCGCCGCCCCTCGGTAGACGGCTTCACCCTTGACAAACCCGAGGGAGGAGTGACCGTTGAGGTGGATGACATCCAGGGCGCGCCCCGCTACTCGGGAGTCACCATCAAGGGAGTGAAGGTAGCCGAGTCACCTCAGTGGCTCCGCGACAAGCTCGCCGCCATCGGCATGCACTCCATCAACAATGTCGTAGACATCACCAACTATATCCTCCACGGAATGGGCCAGCCCCTCCACTGCTTCGACATCGCCAAAATCAAGGGGGAGAAAATCGTGGTCAGGGCCTGCCCCGCCGGCACCAAGTTCACCACCCTCGACGGTGTGGAACGCGAGCTGAACGAGGCTGACCTGATGATCTGCGACGAGGAGAAACCAATGTGTATCGCCGGAGTCTTCGGCGGACTCGACTCTGGTGTCACCGAGCAGACCACCGACATCTTCCTCGAAAGCGCATGCTTCAACCCCACCCGCGTCCGCAAGACAGCGCGTCGCCACGGTCTATCGACCGACGCCTCATTCCGCTATGAGCGCGGTTGCGACATCAACGCCACCATCTATTGCCTCAAACTGGCCGCCCTGATGGTCAAGGAGCTTGCCGGAGGTGAAATCACCGGCCCGGTGGTAGACATCTATTCCGATCCGGTGGAATGCTTCCCCGTGGAGCTGTCATACTCCTACCTGCGCGGACTGGTCGGAAAGGAAATCACCAACGCCGAAGTCAACGCCATCCTCCGTTCCCTCGAAATCGAGGTTGCCGCAATGGCCGACGCTGACGGACAGCCTGTCGCCGATGAGGCGAAAGCCGCCGTGGCATCCCTGAAAGTGCCCACCTACCGCTTCGACGTGCGCCGTCCCTGTGACGTCGTCGAGGAGGTGCTTCGTGTCTACGGCTACAACAACGTGGAATATTCCACCACCGTACACTCCTCTCTCCAGTTCAAGAGCCTCCCCGACGAGGCCGACGACCTGCGCCGTCTCATCTCCGAGCAGCTGACAGCCCTCGGCTTCAACGAGATTCTCAACAACTCCCTTACCGCCGAGAGCTATTACGCAGAACTCGGGAGCTATCCTCTCGCCAATTGCGTCAAGCTCCTCAACCCTCTCAGCACCGACCTCGACGTAATGCGCCAGACCCTCCTTTTCGGCGGCCTGGAGTCAATCGCCCACAATGTCAACCGCCGCAGCGCCGACCTGGCGATGTATGAGTTCGGACAGGTCTACTTCCTCAACCCCTCGGCTGAGTCGACTGCCGACGCGCCCCTCGCGCCTTTCAGCGAGAAGAGCCGCCTGGCCCTCTGGCTTACCGGGAACCTCCGTCGCGCCAACTGGTCGCGCCAGGCTGAGGCTTCGACCTACTTCGACCTCAAAGCCTGTGTGGCCAACATCCTGACCCGTCTCGGTCTGGCCAACGACAATATACGCCTGGAGACCCTCGACAGCGCTTCAACCCCCGACATCTTCGCCGCCGCCCAGGCTGTGAAGACCCGTTCGGGCAAACTGCTCGGTCATCTCGGCATCATCTCCCGCAAGCTCCTCGCCGCCTCCGACATCAAGCAGGAGGTTGTCTACGCCGAACTGGAATGGGGCGAGCTGGTGAAGATGGCCGTCAAGACCAAGGTGGAGTTCACCCCCCTCCCCAAGACCCAGCCTGTCAAGCGCGACCTCGCCCTGCTGGTCGACACGTCGGTGACCATGGCGAAAATCGAGGAGACCGTCCGTCAGGCCGAACGCAAGCTCCTGCGCGATATCGAGCTGTTTGATGTCTACGAAGGGAAGAACCTCCCCGCCGGGAAGAAGAGCTACGCGATCACCATGACCCTCCAGGATTTTGAGAAGACCCTACATGACAAGCAGATTGACAATTCGATGAACCGCATCATCGAGGCGTTGAAGAAAAATCTCGGAGCCGAACTCCGCTGACATCCACAAGACACTGAAAATACATAATCAATAACCGCCGTCACGGCGTCATCAAGATAAAAACCACAAATGGGAAGAGCATTTGAATACCGCAAAGCCCGCAAGCTCAAACGCTGGGGCAACATGTCGAAGACTTTTACACGCATAGGCAAGGAAATCACCATCGCCGTGAAGGCTTCAGGTCCTGACCCCGCCAACAACCCCCGCCTGCGTGCGCTGCTCCAGAACGCACGTTCAGAGAACATGCCCAAGGATACCGTTGAACGCGCCATCAAGAAGGCTACCGACAAGGACGCCAAGGACTACAAGGAGCTGACCTACGAGGGATACGGCCCCCACGGCATCGCCATCTTCGTAGAGGCCGCTACCGACAACAACACCCGCACCGTGGCCAATGTCCGCTCATACTTCACCAAGCACGGCGGAAGCCTCGGCACACAGGGTTCGCTGACATTCCTCTTCGACCACAAGGCTGTCCTCAAAATCCAGGGCAAGCCCGAAGTGTCGCTCGAAGACCTCGAGCTCGAACTTATCGACTGCGGCGTTGAGGAACTTGAGGCCGACGACGAGGGTGCAATCGTGCTCACCGGTGCTTTCGAGGATTACGCCAACATCCAGAAATACCTTGAGGAGAACGGTTACGAAATCCTCTCCACCGAGTTTGTACGCATCCCCAACGATGTCAAGGAACTCACCCCCGAGCAGCGTGAAGGCATCGAGAAGCTCCTTGAGAAACTTGAGGAGGATGACGATGTAACCCAGGTATTCCACAATATGAAGGAGGAAGACACCGAGGAATAATCCCCCATCTCCCCCTCACCAACCTTATTCGAATCAGCCGGTGGCCGTCGCGACCCAAATAATGTCGCGCCAGCCACCGGCCTTCTTTATTGCCCTCTCCCCCAACTCCCCAATCCTCCCAAATTTCCCATAATTCCCAAAATTCCCAATCTTCCCCTCCCTCCCCAAAATTCCCCTCTGGTAGGGACGCGCCGTGGCGCGTCCGCGCCAA
>URLF01000048.1 GCA_900548705.1 uncultured Porphyromonadaceae bacterium
CATAAAGGAGGCTTCGGGACGAATGGGGCAAATCCGTGAGATTCTGGAGAAGAAACCGGCCGACTTCGTAGTCATCTCAGGCGATGACGCGCTGACTTTGCCGCTGATGGCAATGGGCGCGCGCGGAGTAATATCGGTAATCGGCAACGCACTCCCGGCGGAGTTCAGCAGAGTGGTGCATCTCTGTCTGGAGGGATGCTTCGGAGAGGCCTCGGCATTCGACCGTCCGCTCCAGCCATTTTACCGTGCGCTATTCGCGGAAGGGAATCCCTCGGGCATCAAGGCGTTGCTGGCCCTTCGCGGTATGGCGGAAGACATATTGAGATTGCCGCTGACTCCGGTGTCGGAGACAACCCGGGAGCATCTGCGCAACGCGTTGCAGGCTCTTGGCTGAGCCGGTTCAGTCCTCGTAGAGGGTCGGATCGGCCACACCGGCCAGCTGGAATGCCTCTTTGCGCTCGACGCAGGTGCCGCACTTGCCACAATGACGTTCGCCGCCCTTGTAACATGAATAGGTAAGGGAGAAATCCACCCCCGCCGCTGCTCCGCGGGCTGCGATCTCCCCTTTGGTGAATGATGTATAGGGAGCGAATATGCTGATGCCGTCATATGTCCCCTGACACATGGCCTCAGACATGGCGTCGATGAAACCGGGACGGCAGTCGGGATAGATGGCGTGGTCGCCGGAATGGTTGGCGAGCATGACATTCTTAAGTCCACGGCTTTCGGCCAGCCCGCATGCGACAGCCAGCATTATGCCGTTGCGGAACGGGACGACCGTTGATTTCATATTTTCAGAGGTGTAATGCCCCTCTGGAATAGCGTCGCCACCGCTGAGAAGCGACGACTTGAAGTAACGTCCCATAAAATCGAGGGGAATCACAAGGTGCTCGATTCCGAGTCTGCGGCAATTCTCGCGGGCACAGGCTATCTCGCGGGCATTGTGGTTGCTGCCGTAATCAAAGGTAACAGCCAGGGCTATGCGGTCCTTGCAGTCATACAGGAGGGAGACTGAATCCATACCTCCGGAAAGCACTATCACGCTGTCTTTTTCCATATTCATCTTATCAAAAAGGATATCGGGGGAGTTCCAGAGATACTGTAGCGCCCCCACATTAACGCAAAAAGGGACAGCCTGACGGCAATCCCTTTATGTGATTTGGGGGGGACTCGAACCCCCGACCGACTGCTTAGAAGGCAGTTGCTCTATCCAGCTGAGCTACCAAACCGACCTTGTCGTGAATGACAGCGCAAAGATACGGATTATTTTTGAGTTGATGAAATCCGACAGTATGATTTTTTCCGGGACGTTTAAACTTTACACTGTCACGTTTGTCTACATTAATAACTAAACAACCTTTCACCATTTATTACGATTATGGACAACAAAAAAGCTGGATGGATGCGACTGGCCGGAATGGCTCTCGTCGCCGCAGGCATCTTCTTTCTCGGCCTCTTCATCAAATCAGGAATAGACAACATCGCCTATCGCGACCGTAACGTCACCGTCCGCGGACTGGCCGAACGTCAAGTGCAGGCCGACTTCGTGACCTGGCCCATCACATACAATGTGGCCGGCGACAACCTTATGGCCCTTTACGACCAGATTACACAATATAATAATGTGATTGTGAATTTCCTGACCTCCAACGGCATCGACAAGTCGGAAATCTCGGTGAATCCCCCTGACACTTACAACGCCACCGCCAACCAATACGGCTCAAGCACATTCAAATACAAATACTCGCTGAGCTGCAACATCACCGTGGCGACCAACAAGGTAGACAAGGTCAGGGAACTGCTTGACCGTCAGACCGAACTCTTAAAGGAAGGAGTCCCCTACTCCAACTCATACATCAACTATGAATTCCGCGCCCTCAACGACATCAAACCCGACATGATTGCCGAGGCCACCAAGAACGCCCGCGAAGCCGCCCAGCAGTTCGCCAAAGACAGCGACTCGAAAGTCGGCAAGATGAAGACCGCCTCGCAGGGACAATTCTCCATCGAGGACACAAGCGCCTCTACCCCCTTCATGAAAAATGTCCGCGTAGTCTCCACCATCGTCTTCTACCTCGAGGATTGACCCCCTCCTCTATCCTCTCCCATCCTCTCCTCCCCCATCCCCACCCCCTTCACTTATACTTCGACAAGCATCATTTCCCCTCTCTTATACCGCTCCCCGGATTGCCCTAATCCGAGGAGCGGTCTCCTTTCCATCCCCACCAAGCCAACTCAAAGTTTTCCAAATCCATATCGCCCAAATTCCGCCCTCCCATTCCTCTCATTCCTCTCATCCATTCTCCCCCCAATTCCCCTAAAAATATCTCCTCTCAAAAAAATCTGCCCATTAACTCTTCCCCTCGTTGGACTCTTCATTTGGACTCTTCGCAAAACCTCACCTCAAAAAAATCCCTCAAAAATTTTGCAGTTTAGAAAACCTTTCGTAACTTTGCACTACCAAAACGCGATGCCCAGGTGGCGGAATGGTAGACGCGCGCGTTTCAGGTGCGCGTGCTGAGAGGCGTGCAGGTTCGAGTCCTGTTCTGGGCACCCATAAATCCCGTAACTCATTGAAAATCAAGAGTTACGGGATTTTTCATTCAATTTTTGTCAGCAAATTGTCAGCGAAGGTCTGAAAAATCGGAAATTTTACCCTCTTGAATCGGGCTGAATTTTGGTGGACTGTTCGATTTTTAGATTATTTAACATCTTTTAATAAAGTCAGCTCAAAAACCTTATCTCTGACCCCGCTTTCCACTACATAAAGCGAGCCATCCGACATCTCGAATGGCTCGTTTATTTGGGTATGTGTGTACGTTATTTTGATGCAGATGTACTTGTTTTCTTTTTCTGCGTAGGCTTGAATAGCTTATAGTCGATGCCGTAGATTTTGAGTTTTCTGTCGAGCGTAGGAGCGGTTATTCCCATCGCTTCCATAACACGAACCTTCCTGCCATTGAATTTAGTGAGAAAATAAATCAACTGCCCTTTTTCATCCTGAGGTAACTCTTCACCATTATTGGTTTTCGTGATATTGAGATCACTTCCACGTATTTTACCGTCCTCGCAGCAAATGACGGCGTTTTCGATGCAACTCTTCAACTCACGGTAGTTGCCGGGCCAGTCATGCGCTGATATTTTTATTATGGCACTCTGCTCCATTGATGGAATATTCACGATACCTTTCGATACACAATAGTCCTCAATCATCTGATTTGTGTTTGGTATGATGTCTGCCTGACAGTTTCTGAGCGGCGGTAAGCGAACCACATTATGGCTCAACAGTTCATAGAGCCTCCTGTCGAAATGGTCGTTGTTTATTTCAGACAAGTCATTGCACGAGGCTATAAAATGTGCGGTGAATGGAATCCACACATCACTGCCGACGCAGCGAAATTCTCCCCTTTCAAGAACATCAACCAAAACATCCTGAATATTTAGTGGAAGCGACGGCAAGTCCCTGAGATAAATCAAACCCTTATCATTAGCTTTCTGGAGTAAGCCCTTTTTATTCTGTTTAATTTCCCGACGGAAATTGCGGACCACACCAAGGAGTAGTTCCATACCATTTTCAACATCTAAGTCGGCACATGAAATTTCTTCCAGCCTGAAGTCGCTGTTTGTTGCGATGCAGTGAACATGTTCCGAAAGATAACTTTTGCCAGTCCCTGCCTCTCCGGTTATAAGAACCGGCTTGTCATGATTAACAAGGTTGGTCAAATCCCGGATAGCCTTGTTGTATTCCTCTGAAACATGTTTGTAGCGTTGTGGACGTCTTGCAAAAATTTCATACTGCTTGAGTATCTTATCAAGCTCTTTGATACTGCCTCGCTCGATCTCGTAAATTTCTTGAGAGCCTAACCTACAAGCACGGAATCCAGTTCCAGCGTCCTGATTACTATAAATTGCGACACATAAGAGTTCGGGGACGTGAACAACCCACGATTTTATCAAATCAAGTCCATTCTTGTCATTGTCATCAATGTTGATAAGAGAAGCGTCATATCTCTCATCCCGGATTGAGGATTTTGCATCGAAAAAATTCTTAATCCAGCAGACATCATAGCCCTCACGATGGAGGGCATGATATATAGAGCTTCCTGCTCTTTCATCTGGCTCATAAAGAAGAATCTTCATATTCTGATTGCAGTTATTATAATCGGACAAGAAGGTATAAGCCTTCCAAAAATTATGGTTTTTATGTTGTAAAACATATTTCTATAATAAAAAGTTGACGGAATGGAACTCTCTTAATAGTCAAAAACATAAAGACTTCGAGGTAAAACATAAAGCCCCTTTATGTTTTGGCTTTATGATTTAACAATCTGGAACACAAGTTAAAAGGCGTATTGCGCTGATTTACACCTCATTCAAAAATTATTTATCTTTTCACGAACCATAATAATGCCCATTAGTTATGCTTTTCGATAAAATTATTGTTTAATAACTAACAACCGACGCCTATGACTAATAGCGACGAAATAGTTGAAGCGGAATTTGTCCGACTTATCCTCAGAGGTGAGCTGGACAGAATCAAAGAAGCTTTTGAGAAATTTGCCTCACATCTCATCAGTTTTATTCATAAACCCATCCATTGGGTTGAAAAGCATCATTGCCTCGTGAGGCTTAACGCCATTTTCAGTGTTCACACGGAGAATACTCAATGCCGTACGACTCTTACTTATCTCGCACTTGCAATATCCCTTATCAAAACTATGAAGGAGTTGGTGATGGAGACGCAGAAAAAGTGTGAGGACGCGCTAAGTTCATTCCGTTCAGCTTTTACGCTTGCCAATGGTGAGCCATTGGAATGGACTGATGGAACGTGCGGAATATACGAACTGATACTGGGACTTGTTTCCAAAGGATCGTTCAATAATGGCAGAGCAAAACAGGAAGATGTGATAAAATTTTTCAATACCACTTTGAATATGAATCTTTCTACTGATGGAAGTTATGAGAACGGTCGCCAAATGAAAAGAAGAAAAGGCCGTAAGGGTATGGCAAAGTACGATGAGCGAAAGAATATCGAAAGCCGCTCTTATTGGACCGATGATATGCGGGCTTGTCTCAATGACAGATGGATTCGTCAGGACGAGGCCGGAGACGGACGCGGCGTTAAATAATCGTATTTGACACAAACAACGACAGCCGACATCTCCCCCAAGATGCCGGCTGTCGCCTTATTTAATCCCGCGTCGTTCAAGCAGAGCCTGAACATCTCCAAGTCTGTAATGAATTTTCCTTCCCACCTTTACAGGAACAAGTACCCCCGACTTGTCCCAGTTGTAGAGAGTTGTGTGGCATACGCCGAATTTTTCCATGACCTCAGACTTAGTCAGCAGTTTTTCAACTGCGTTTTCTGCGGCCATAGGACAGACTTCATCGAGTATCCGCTCCACAAGGCGGTCGCCAAGCATTACGAGATCTGAATATTTTATGGTGATATTGAAATCGGTGACGCCGCTTTCAATAAGAGTATTGATGTCAATCATGCGATTCCTTTTCCTGTCTGATTGTTAAGTGAGCCAGTCCCAGACAGGTTTAGGGACTGACTCACTGTTTTTATAATTTGGGCCCGGCGGCTCGATAGCCTCCGGGTGGTGTAAAGCCACAGCCTCCGATGACGATGCGATCGCTCAATGGTTCACGTCGGCGATAACCTACTTCGACTGGCTCTGCTACCATAGACTCCTTGTTGCCATTAGATTGAACCGGTGCTTCTACCCTCTGATGCTCATCTTGCTTAATCTCCTCTCCGTCCCGTTCCTCTTTCTTGGGAGCGAGGGCGACGGTTATCTTGCGGTCAAGGGCGGCGAGGTCGGATTTGAGCTGCTTCAGTTCCTCCTCTTTGCCCCATGACTTCGTGATGATGGCTTCGAGCTGGGGAACATCTGCTTTCAGTTTGGCAGTCCGCTCCTCATACTGGGCGATGATGCCGGGTATTTTCTCCAGAGCGTTGACAAAGTTTATGCAGGCGGCATGGGTGTCGCTCATGGCGATGAAGCCGTTGTTGAACTTGTATTTGTAGTTGCCTTCGACCACAAAGCGGTTCTGAACAGCCTCCTTGCCGTCAACGAGGGTGCGCTCCGAGATAATGGAAATCGGGAAGCCATATACTTCGCCGATGCGCTGATATTGACCGTGGGTGTCAGTACGCAGTGCCAGACCTTGAAGATGTATGCCCATGTTCTTCTCGTCGGAGAGATTACAGGTGTCGATGGTGAGATTATTGAGCGGATTGCCGTCCTTGTCTCTCCTGACAACCGCCTCATAACGAGCTAAATCTTCTTTCATTCGCCCGATAGTCGCCTCGTTGTTGGTAATATCGTGGGTGATAGTCTGGAGCCGGAACTTGGAATCAGAGATGCCTTTATTGTGAGCCTTGCGCTCACTCTCCAGTGAGGCTATTCGCTTTTCCAGTTTCGCCTTTTCCAACAGGTCGGTGTTGCCGCTGAGAATAGCCATATATTCCGAGAAGTTCATGCCGTTCTTCTCGTCCATAGCACCCTCGTCGATGGTTCTTGCTCCGAGTGCGCCGGATTTGAGCTGGTCGATGAATGTAGCCTTGCAATGAAGAAGATTGAACTTGTATGAATCCAACGATTTTTCCACCGCATAGATGATTACATCCACCTTATTGTCAGCGTATAACTTGGCAATCTCGTTACCGGCTCGTATGGCCCGACCGTTCCTTTGAGTGAGGTCAGAGGGACGCCACGGTGTATCAAGATGATGGATGCAAACCGCTCTTTGCTGGGCATTTACACCCGTCCCGAGCATACTTGTGGAGCCAAACAATACACGCACATCGCCGGTGTTCATAGCCTCTATGACTGCCTTTCTTGACCTCTCGGTTTTACACTCCTGTATAAACCGAATTTCGTGTGCCGGTATGCCGTAATCCTCAATAAGTTTACGCTTGATTTCGGAATAGACATTCCATTCGCCGGGCTTGTAAGTGCCGAGGTCACTGAAAACAAACTGCGTGCCTTTCTGAGCATCGTATTTTCTGTAATACTCTGCTATCATACGGGCGCAGTGCGAGGCTTTGTTGTTCCGGTTATCTTCCGCATTGGGGTCAATCATACGCATATCAAGAGCCATCTTGCGGGCATAGTCCGTAGCGATAAGCATCTTTGCCTTCTCCTCTGTTTGAGACAACGGTGCCCTGCCGAGGATTGTGGCGTCGCCACTTTCGGCAAACTTCATCAGTTTCTCAATGAAAGCCTCCTGTGCCGGTGTCGGCGGGATGTTATGGAGTATCTCATTTTTATGTGGACGGTCAACGCCGACATCCTCCGCGGTGCGATAATCGGTAATCTCATTGTAAAACGCCGCAAGTTCCGGCACCTTGATGAAGTAGCGGAAACGCTCCTTTTGGACAATATGATTGGTCACATTGAACTCAAAGTCTGTGGTCTTTTTAGCGAAGATAGCCGCCCAAGCGTCGAAACAGCGGATCTCCTGTCTTTCAAGCTCATTGGGGCGTAGATACTTGAACAACAAGTACAATTCAGTAAGCGAGTTACTGATTGTAGTACCCGACAGGAATGTTGCTCCGAGGTCCTTGCCTGTGCGCTCCTGAATGGTGCGTATGGCATACAACAGGTTGAGTGCCCTCTGGCTTCCCTCACTGTTGCCCAATCCTGCCACTCGGTCATGCCGGGTATTGAACATCAAGTTCTTGAACTGATGCGATTCGTCCACGAAGATATGGTCGATACCCATCTGCTTGAAGTCAACGACGGCATCCTTGTTATGCTCCATCTGGTACTGTATAGTGGCTATCTTGGCGGTCAGATTCTCCTTGCGCTTTATCAGACCTTTGAGCATACCACGGCTTATGTCGTGTCCCTGCTGTTTAACCACTTCAAGGTTCTCCTCAACCGTGTCAAGCTCGGCCTGAAGGATTTGCTGTTGCATCTCCGGCGACTGCGGTATTTTGCCGAACTGGTCGTGCGACATTATCACGCAATCATAGTCGTTGTTCTTTATCTGGTTGAAGAAGTTGACACGATTGTCCGCCTTGAAACTCTTTTCATCGGCAAACAGGATACGGGCATTGGGATAAGCCGACTGATAGGTCATGGCAATCTCGGCTACATTGGCTTTAAGACCAATGATCATCGGCTTATGTGCCAGTCCGAGACGCTTCATCTCGTGCGCTGCCATACACATTATCAGCGTTTTACCACATCCCACCTCAAAGTCACAAATTCCGCCGCCGTTCTGTTTCAGCATCCATATACAGTCTTTTTGACTTTGATAAATCGAGCTGATTCCATAGCGGTCTCCCAATATTTTCATATTGAGGTCAGGGAATGTCTGATGGCTGCCGTCATACTGCGGACGCACGAAACAGTTGAACTTGTCATTGTAGAGGTCAACAAGTTTTTCCTTGAACTCAGGACTTTGAGCTTCCAGCCATTCGGAGAAACCGTTGCGGATTTCATCAATCTTGGCGTTGGCAAGCTGTATAGCCTCGTTATCGGGCACCTTTATGTCGTGACCGTCATCATCCTTGCCGATTGACTTCTTTATGTCGGGTACTGTGTTATGGAGCGCGTGTTTCAGAAGGCTCATTCCGTCGTATGTACGGTAATAGCCTCTGACACAGAACTCCTCCCATATCTTCATGTTGCCGCGGCTGTTGGTGGCCGAATACTCGTCCATCGAGGATGAATATGTAATCTTTATGTCGGTGCCATAGAGATATGACATATAGGCCGAGTAGATACCCGTAGGTATCCAACGCTCGCCGAAGTTGAAATCCAGCTCGTCGAACTCGATGCGGCGGGGCCGGGCTTCCTCCAACGCTTTGAGGGAGTCCTGCGACAGGACGATGAACGGCTCTATGCCGTCGTAGCCGGGAAAGCCCTTGATACGTTCTTCCTCACGGTCAATCCATGCCCTGACAGCCTCTGCTTTTGCCACGACATTGCCGGCGATGAAGCGGTCCTTTATCTCGTAGTTGCTTACAAGCGGATTATAATAGATGTGTCCTTCCAGATTTTCGGTCAGAGCGTCTTCATCCATATCTACAAGTGACGACATATATTCGAGATTGACCTCGCCATATTTGTTGAGTGAAGCCGTCAGTGCCTCCAACGGTGTATCGACACTTGTAACTTCATCGAGAGCGAAAGAAACAGGATGGTCGAAGATGTCAGCCTTGATAAACTGACCGTTCTCGCCTCGTTCCAGAGCCAGTGCATCGCGTCCGTTAGCATCCATCAGGATGAACTTGGCATTCTGTTTTTCGTTGAGATTGCCATACTTCTCCACGAACTCATCATAATACTGGTTGAGGTGTTCGCGCAGGTGTTCGGACGGCTCATGGGCCTCAGCCTCGTAGTTGTAAAGCTGCTGGTATGTCTCCGAAAGAGTTACATACAACATGGCACGTTTCTCCTGCTCAGGTTTGAGATTAAGCGGGGTGAAAGTCGCGCCATTCTTGCGGACTTCTGAGAGAAAACCGACCATACCGTCCTGAACGACCATGCTGCCGTTGTGATGGAAGAACTGTATATCCTCCGAGAAAGGACGGGGCGACATATCGCGCTCGATTGGAATTGCCGTAACTTTCGGCTGTCGGGCACGACCACCGGGAATAAAATCGCCCTCGGTCTTTTCGATGTAAGTTTCTCCGGGTGCAATTCCGGCAGCTTGTGCCGCTTCCTGAGATTCCCTTTCAAGACGCATTTCCTCCAACTGACGATGGGCAATCGACATCATGGCTTCATAGAAACCATTGATAGGTGGATTGTCGTCCCAGTTCAACGAACCGTAAAATTCCAGCTCTTTTTCAGTGAGTTTGCGGAATTTATTTACTGGAATATCCTTGACCTCCACACTCGGTTTAGGTTTGGGAGCATCTTCTGACGGCTTTGGCTGACGGCGTGGTTTGCCTATAGGCTCCAGCTCTCCGAACATATTGTATGCAAACAGCCGAGGGTCGGGATTATCGGAATAATCCGGGCTACCATCGGTTTCATTTTCTTTGGCAGGTTCCGCCTTTGGCTCAACCTTTGGGGTTTCGATAGGCGCAGTTTCTACCTTAGGTTCCACCTTTGGAGTCTGGTTGGGCGTAACTGTCTCGACGACCTTCTGCTTGGGAGTCTTTTTCAGCTTCGGGTCTTCAAGCTGCTCACATATAGCCACACGTTTCCCAGCCCGTACAAGTTTGGGCAGATAGGTGTCGAACGCATGATGCGGAAACCCTGCCAATTCTATATAGTTTTCCCTGCCGTTGGCTCTGCGAGTCAGAGTAATACCTAAAACCTCAGATGCTTCAACCGCATCCTTGCCGAAAATTTCATAGAAATCACCGACACGGAACATCAGAATCGCATCAGGATGTTTCTTTTTCATCTCCTGATACTGTTGCATCAAAGGCGTATTGGTAAGACTCGGCTTCTTTTCAGCCTTCGGGGTTTCCGTTGGTTTCGGTGTGATGGGTTCCGGTGTTGGCGGCTTGATACCGTTGGAATTATATAATTCCAGATTCAGACGCATGTGTAGCGACTCATCGAGTGCCTTGCGCAAATCATCAGCAATGCCATCGACTCCGCCTTCGTGCTTGTAGATGATTGCAGGTTTGCCGAATGAATCGGTACCAATCTTTGCGGTAGTGGAGATAACATTCTGCGGAAACGCCTGAAAGAACTTGTTGCCCGGCACCTTAGTACCTCGGTCAACGACGGATTGTATGAAAAACTCCTCATCAGCCGACAATGCTTTCTTCCCGGTATGCTTCTGGAGAATAATCAGGTCGGACCCGGCATCGGTTCCGGCATTGTCGCTGAAAGTATTGTTTGGCAGACGTAGAGCCGCCACAAGGTCGGCACGCTTCACCAGCTCCATGCGTATGAAAGGAGAAGCAGCGTTCATAACACCCTGCGATGCAATGAAGGCAACCAATCCCCCCTCGCGCACTTGGTCGAGTGCTTTGAGAAAGAAATAGTTATGTATAGCCTTTGTCGATTGACGGTAGGCAATCTCCTTGCTCACGGCATACGCGGGGTCCGCAATCGCGAAATCACCGAAAGGGACATTGGAGGCAGCGACATCAAAGTAGCCATTGAAGTCGCGCTCTATCTTCTCAAACCCCTCAATGCGAGTCAGGATTGACGGATGCAATGCCGAAAGAATTTTGCCCGTGAGCAAATCCTTTTCATACGCCAGCACCTCGGTACCGGGGTATCGGTCATTTCTCAGAAAGGAGTCGATGAAAGCGCCCTGGCCGGCAGAGGGTTCCAGAAAACTTTTCACCTCGACGCCGGAATATTTCAGCGAGTCGGAGATGGCATCCACAATGCGGTTGTCGGTGTAGAATGCCGTCAGCACGGATGCTTTTAGCGAGTCCATATACCGGGCAAACTCCCTGTCATCCTTTGAATAGTCATGGATAAGTCGGCGCAATTCAACAGTCGGAGCGAACAGCTCGATGTCCGATTGGCTCCATTTGGCGGCATCTGCCAGTTCGTTGGCATCGTTGAGTATGCACTTCAACCCGCCGAATCCGGCATACTTCCGCAGTATCTCGCGCTCCTCGGCAGTCTGAGCCGAGCGTCCGGCTACACCGAGGCGAAAGGCAAGCCTTATCGCCTCGATGTTGTCGCGCATAACTTTTAGTCTGTTATATGCCATATCAGTGGAAATAGGTAGTGAAATAGTCGTCGATTACGCCCAGCAGCTCGGTCTTGAACGTCTCGTACTCCGCCGAATGCACGGGGTACTTGTCGGGAGAATACCGCTCACGGTATTCTTCGAGCACATCATCCATATCGGAAATGAAGAAGTCATAGCCTTCTTCCGGACTGTAGTCGGATAGGATTTCCCGGACGAGATCGTCAAAGGAATCACCCTCATAACCCTGCATGAGTGCTATCATAGCCAGTTCCTCGGCGGTGGACACCTCCACCCCTCCGCGTCGTGCCTCCCAGAACACCTCGTATGCCTGATCTGCACGGGCGTTGATGAAGCTGAGATCTTCGGCCTCCGGATAGTTGTTGCGAGAGAGGAAGTTTGACAGGTAGCGGATGTATGCGTCGAGAGTATTTTTCATAATTGCAGTTGTTTAGGCGTTTTCGGATTTGTTTTTGCTGACCACCTGAGTATTCCCGGCGGCATTGATTATCACTTGGGCTTTGAAGGTCTTGCCGCTACGGGCACGGAAACCTCCGATGAACGGTGTCGAGCCGGTGTTGATGAGCGAGGCGAGTTCATCATGGGTGAGCGTCACGCCATAGAACTGGCGGAACACATAGTGGCCGCATTCGGGATTGTCGCACATTGCAACTCTGCCGAAGGTCTTCATTACCCCCTCTGAGCAGTGAGGACACGGGATGTCTTCTTCCATTCTGGGAAAGAGTTTTGCCGATGCAAGGATTCCTGCCGTCACGTCGCGGGTGAACTGTTTGAGTTGATTGTCGTATGCACTCGTTGAGAGTACGTCACGGGCGACTTCTTTCATCAGAGTGTCCACCTTGACCACCTCGCCGATGTCGGCAATCTTCATATCTTTGATGATGCCGTAAAGCAGACGCCCCTTTGTAGTGAGCGAAAGGTGCCCCCATACGTCGCGCTCGATGAGACCGCTTGATTCCAGATGGACGATGTCTTTAGCGATTCCGGCAGAATAAACCGTGCCACGGATTGCGAGAAGATCCTCAATGAGAGTAGCGTCCGTGTAGTCTTCGGGCATTGGAGTCTTTGCGGGACATGAACCGGTTGAGAATATGTCTGTCGCCTCACCGTCGGCGAGTACAGGCATCGGCTGGGTTTTCATCAGCGTGTCGGGGAAGATAGTGTGCCAACCCTTGGTCTTGTAGGCTTCGCCTTTCCATTCGTAGCGGACTCCTTCGCACTCAGTGATGACACGGGTGCGGATAACCACTGCGTCTTTGCTGAATGCCTGATACATTCTCTTGACGATGAGATGATAGATACGGCTCATGTCATCATCGAGAACCAAAGGGGGCACGCCGGTTGCCACAATACCGTGGGTGCCGTACTTACTCTTATCGACAGCGCGACCGGGAGCAACCCCGATGTTTGCCATTGCTACGGATGCGTAGTTGCTGTATGACAGCATCTTCTCCAGCACCTTGCGGCATTCCTGATACTTGCGCTGGGGTACGGTACTGCCGGCGGCAACGGGGAAAGAGATGAGTTTTCTCCCGAAGAGACGGTGAGCCGCCCCATAGGTGCGCAGTGGGGTCATGCCGAAGATGCGTGCCGCGTCAAGCTGGAGGTTGATGAGATTGTAGAGCTTGGGAGTCTTGATTTTCGCCTCAATCTTCTCCACGGAGATGACCTTGACCTCGGATGTGGACTTAGGAGAAACATCGTTGGGATTGATGCTGCGGAACGGGAAGATGTTTCCCTCGCGGTCCTTGATTGCGATAGTCGTATAGTTGGCGGATGTCTGCTCGGCACACTTGACCATAAGGTTACGGTCGGCAATCATCTTCAGGACCGATGCGCTGGTACGCCCTATGCGGTAAGTGCCACGGCCGGCGGCGAAAGCGAGAGCACGACGGGCATTTACTCCAACGAGCCAGTCCGCTTCATCCCGGAGTCGAGCCGCCTGATACCACTTGTCATAGTTCTCGTTGTCATAGTTCTCGGCCGGCATCGTATAGGACATTGCGCGATTGAGACTTTTCATTGTCAGGTCGTTGATGATGGCACGGCTGTAAGGTAGTGTGCAGCGCAGATAGGAGTAGAGATAGCGGAAACTCATCTCGCCTTCCTGAGTGGGTTCGACAGCCACGATGATGCTTTCACTCTTGGCAAGCAGCGACTTGATAATGTCGAGTTGTGCGTTTGCCTCCGGGGTCATGGACTCTCCGTTCTGACGGTAGCGCGTTGTAACGCCGAGGGTGAGATACTTGGGGAGGTGTGGGAAGCTCTGGTCGCGGAACCAGTAGGATGCCTGACCGCGAGGGGTCGAGATTTCCACCATCTTGGGAGTCATCCATGTGATGTAGTACTTGCTGCCGTAGAAGTGACGGTTACCTTCGTCGTCATTGGCGGTGGCACGTGCGATTGCGAGTGCGGTTGTCTTATTTTGGGCGATGATTGTAATCATAACTATTTGTGTTTGTGGGTTTTTGATTTGAATTTCATTGTTCCGGAAAGGGTATAAGAATGGCTCGCAGATGCTTTCACACCTGCGAGCCTTGGTGTGAGTATCAGCTGATTAGAGCTTCTGCCCTGACTTCTTTTTCTGTTCCGGCTTGGGCTGGGTCTGTCCCTGTTCGAGAGGTTCCTTCAGCCCCTTGGTCGACTCATTGGTCTTACCCTGTGAGTTGACCGCGACCTGCGTCTTACTCTCCTCCGCCGGGGTGATGACCTTGGCATTGTCGGGGTCGGAGTTGTAGGTGTAAGGACGCTGTTTGTCGGGATTGAAGCGGATGTAGATTGTGCTTGGCACACCTTTGGCATCCGGGACGCCATCGACCTTGATGGTCTTTCCGGCGACATAATCCGCTTTCTGCTGGTCGGAGAACTCAACTCCCTTCCATTTGCCGAGAGGCTTGATGCTGCCGTCGTTCAGAACCCAGTTGTTGGTGTTCTTTTCGGCGGGTGCCTCCTGCTTCTGGTCTTGGGACTGTGCCCTCTGTTGACCGAGGCGGGCATGGACGGGAACGAACTCCGCTTTCTGCTCTGCCGCACTCACCTGAAGGACTGCCGGGAAAGTCTTGCCGTCTTTAAGCGTCACCTCCTTGTGGAGCTGTTTGCCCGATTTCAGCAATCCGATTTCCTTTGGTGTCAGTTCCGTTTCTCCAATCTTGTTGCGGATATAGAGAGCTGACACCGGGAGAGCGATAAGCTCGTTGGTCTTGCGGTCAATGCTGACATAGCTGGGAATAGTGTTCCCTTTGGAGTCTTTCAGATCGATGACCCTGCCGAGGTTACCGGTCTCCTTCAGCATCTCCTTATCCTCCTTCGTGAATTTCACGCCATGGAACTCATCGTTAAGATTGGGTTCCTGACGGATGAAGTGCGGGACCACCTTGATACTTCCGTCGGGATTCTCGTGCAATGAGAGTCGGGCCTCCAGCTCATATTTCTCATTGCCGAAAGTCGGAGTAACTTTCACGAGGTCGGACATCCGGTTGTTGACCATGTTGCGGAGATTCAGCTCACCGATTGACTCCTTGGTGATGCCCCATGCCGCGAGATTGTCCCAGTTGATCTTGGATTCGTCAATCTGCTTGAAGCGCTGTGGCTCCTGAGTCTGGGCGGTGTCCGATGCCGGGTTGACAGTCTCGGAGACCGTTTCCTTCTGCTCCTGTTTCGGTGCGCCGTCGGGCATCTTCACCTTTGCCTCGGCAAGCATATCCTTTGCCCCGGGCATATCGGGATTCTGCACCATCTGGTTTACAGCGAAGCCCATCGTGGGGACTTGGTCAGCCGGAACCTTGAAGAAGCCGAAGATTGTCGGATTCTTACATTGGGCAGTAAAGTTCCGCAGGAAGTTGTCGAGAATGTCGGCGTGTCGGTCGAATGTCAGGAATTTAGCTGCCTTCGCGGGGTCTTCCATCTGTGGTGTACCGTCAGGTTTCATCCCGGTCACCACACCGGATTCACCCGTCTGGCTGTTGTGGGCAATCAGTGCGTCTTGCTTCTTCAAATCTTGTTCTTGCATCTTGAATTGTCAGATGTTTTGGAGGTTCACAGATTTGTCCCGTGGGGACCTCTTTTTCTATTGGCTTAGGATGTTTGATACCCAGAGCCACGGCAAACTCCCGGAAGAAATCTATCAGGTCTTGACCGCAATACCAGATTCGGGAGCCTTTTGTGCCAGTTTTGCTTTGATAAGCGCGTAGTCCGTACAATTTACGCCATTTACGGAGAGTCTTATCGCTGCAAGAGAAAATCTTCTGTACTTGCCATTCGGGATACATGGCATCCGGTCTAATGCCATACGTCTCTTGTGGCTTTTCGGGCAGCATAGGCGGTGGCGCCGCATTGATCGCCAACCTGTCCATACCATCCGCAATGCGGGTGAGAAGACTTATAAAGTCACCGGCTTGCTTAGCGGTTATCACAATGGTGACAGTATTTTTATCTTGTATCGTAGTTATATCCATTGTTTCGTCGATTAAAACTTACGATGCAAAATTACTGTCCCGCCAAAAGTTAACTTTTACGGTTGCTTTCAACCGGGTAACGATTGCGTGATAGAAATTTCAACGAACCGTCAACTCGCTGAAATCAAAGGGATTTTGTGTAATGCCGTGATTCGATTTTCCATTACCCGGTTGGCTTTATCTGGGTATTTTTCAGCACGGTTTTACTTCAAATCGAGGAGATGACGCAGTTCAGGGTCGGCGGCGATACGCATTTTTTCTTCAGCGACTATCTTTTTCACCTGCTCCTTGATGGCACGGTAGTTTGTCTGTATGGCAGTTTCCATAACATCCTCTCCGTTCTCGTCAATGAAGTTGGTGACTATGGGAAGTTGCTTGTACGCCTTTTCTTCCGACTTTACTTTCTCACTGTCCACTACAATCTCGGCATGGAAGATTTTCTGCTCGATGCGTTCTCCGAAGTTATCAGAGACAGCACCGACAAACATACCCTACGACAGTCCGCTGATTTTACTCGGCGGAATGAGGCTGTCCATCTGCGTGTTGATTGATGTCGATACATCCTGACGGTTGATGGAGATTGACTGACGCTTCTGGAGAACCTTGCCGAAACGCTCAGACAGTGTTTTGGCGGTTGATCCTACGACTTGTCCGGAGAAAATATTGCCGACGGTATTCATCACCACCGCCGCCTCCGGCTTGCCATAGTCACGCTCCAACTGGGAGAAGTCCTGAAAGCCGAGACAGACAGCAACCTTGTTGCTTCGGGCCGTGGCGATAAGGTTATCGAGACCCTTGAAGTATATGGTCGGCAACTCATCTATCACCACACCCGATTTGAGCATACCCTTCTTGTTGATGAGTTTGACGATACGGGAATTGTAGAGACCGAGAGCTGCGCCGTAGATATTCTGGCGGTCGGGATTGTTGCCGACACAAAGTATCTTCGGTGCCTGAGGATTATTGATGTCGAGAGTAAAGTCGTTGCCAGACATTACCCAGTATAGCTGCGGGGAAATCATACGCGACAGAGGAATCTTTGCCGATGCAATCTGGCCCTGCAACTGGTCTGCGGCTCCTCCCTGCCATGCGTCCATGAACGGAGAAAGATAGTTCTCCAGCTCCGGATATGAGGAAAGTATTGGGAAGATGTCCTCATACCGACGGTTAAGGAACTCGATGGCATGGGGAAAGGTACAGTATATACCACCTTTGTAGAGTTTGAGATACCATATAATACTCGCGAGCAGAATAATAGGCGACTCCACGAAGAAATCGCCCTGTTTCTGAATCCACGTCTTGTTGAGATTGAGCATTATGGTGTACGCCGATTCGTATGCGTCCGCTATGTCGGTCATGAATGCCGGCGCGATTGGATTGCATCGGTGGCTCCGTCTGGGGTCATCGAAATTTATCACATAGAACTTGGCCCCTTTGGGATATTTGTCCTTGTTCTTCAGAAAATGATTATAAACGATTGTACTGAGGTCTGCGAATTTGAAGTCGTAACAGTACAAAGCAAAACCTTTCTCTATCTGTTGTTTGAGGAAGTTGTTCACGACCGCATACGACTTTCCCGAACCGGGTGTGCCCAGCACGATTGTCGCCCTAAAGGGGTTGACCACGTTTATCCATCCATCATTCCACTTCTTCTTATAGTAGAATCTGGTGGGGAGGTTTATCGAGTATTCATTCTTGATTTTGCGTGTCTCCTGTTGGAAAGATTCGTTTTCATTGTTGAATACGTCGTTCATCAGATTGTTCTTCAGCAATCGACTCATCCAGTTGCCCGCCATAAGCAGGCAGATGAATCCGGCTGCGCTACACATTATATATAAGGTGTAGTGGAACTTCGGCATGAAGTAAAGAACCACGCCGATGCCGAGGAATATCCAGATGGTACGCCATGTTATATCCTCGTTTTTCACACCCCTTGTGCCGAAACACGACAGAGCGAGAAGGAGGAGTGCGAACCACTTTGAGGTATATTGCGACCTAAACAGGTGGCATGAACGGTCGAAACCGTTCAGCACCTTATCGACGACGGTAAAGAAGCCGTCGGGATTGGTCGGATGTAGCTCCGGGCAGAACCAATAGATATTGATTATGACCAGAACGATGCTTGTGGCACGGAGAAAATCCATGATTTTCGCCAATGCCCTGAGATCATCTTCTTGTTGAGACATTGTTTGTCGATTTTGTGGGTGAATGACTTTTACAGTCCACGTCCTTTCTTCTTTTTCTTCTTACGCGCACGACGGGCAAAGGCTTCTTCCGCAGGGTCGAAGTCCGGTCCTGTCTGAAATAGTCCGAGTCCCGGCAATACCGGGTCGAAATCGAAGTCGTAAGAATTTGAGGAAGTCTGGCGTTGTTGAGTCGGTTGAGGTTGCTGAGCCTGTTGATTCGGAGCCGGACCTGTATTTTGCTGTTGTCCGCCATTGGACTGAGACTGCTGTCCGCCATTGGAAGTTGGCATCTGCTGTCCCTGGGTCTGACTCGGTTGCGGTTGAACCGAAGGTTTTGCCGAAGGGTCGTTGAACCAGAGGTGAAGGGCATTTGCATAAAACTCTCTGCCGAGACGGGAGCCGTTAAGCGAGACATGATTGTTATGGTCAACGTATGTGGCGCCATACAATCTGCCGTCATCATTATACCGAAGCACGAGATTGATACCTTTCTCTTTGAGCTTGGCAATGAAGTCATCCTTACCGGTGGATGCCGCCATTGCGTCCGTTACCAGTCGTTTTGTCGGCTTTACGTCGATTCTGTCCTTGTCGCGCTCAAATTTGTTCTCGATGGATGTTCTACTTGCAAACTTGCCGAGGCGTGAGGCTTTGAGAGGTGTGGCTATGGTATTACCGTTGTCATCGGTTGCGAAATAGACCAGACCATGATATTCACGGCCATTGACTTTGCCGTCGGTCAATTCGCATTTGACATTATACAGTCCGAGTATGGCGTTATATTCGCCTATGCTCTGGAACTGCCAGCGCATACCAACCAGCTTGACCGTATTCTGAACCTGACGCTTGATGTCGCCGTTGGGGTCAATCTTGGTAATGGGAGTATCCGGTGATACCTTTTCCCGCTGTGCCTTGTGAAGTCCGTATTTCTCTTCAAGTTCATTGGTAATCTTCTTACTCCTGCGGAACAGAAAAGACTGGTCGAGGCGTTTGCCCTGCTCGTTGACATTGACCGTGACTATATGGATATGGTGCCGGTCAATATCCTCGTGCTTATATATCTCGTGCTTATATATAATGTATGGCTGTTCGCCGAAACCGAGCTTGTCGAGATACTCGCGGGCAAGGATTTCAAAATCCTGATCCGTGAGTCTATCATCGGGATGTGGATTAAGTGAGATATGGAGAACAGGCTTCTTTGTCCTGCCCATCTTGGGCATAAAAGCCTTGAAGTTCTCCGCCATTGCTCCAATATTTATATTGCCGTCTGCCGGCAACACAATCTTATTGGCACCCAATACACGTCCGTGTTCTTCATTTATTTTTATTACTGTCCGCTAAACTTTTGAGGTCAACTGAAAATTAGGGCTGATTCCGTTT
>URLF01000049.1 GCA_900548705.1 uncultured Porphyromonadaceae bacterium
GGGCGGTCAGGATGGCCTGGCCGTCGAGGGTGATGTCAGCGGGGATGGTGACAATCACCTGGCCGGGGGCGGTGGCGACCTTGATGCCGGAGGCATTTATTCCGTCGATTCCGGATGCGGGAATCACGTCGGCGCGGTTGGAGAGGGGATGCAGGCCGCCGTAATTCTTCTCTGCGGCCACATAATATGTGGCCTGTCCGTTGAAGTCATCGGTGTAGTTCCTGTCGGTCAGACCTGAGGCGATGACCTCGCCGTCGCGGAGGACGGAATAGGTCAGCTGTGAGGCATCCGACTGGGCGGGAGTGTAGCTGATGTCGTCGAGCTGCAGGCCGAATATGTCACGGCTGGTGTAACGGATGGCGAAGAAGCGGGCATCGGCGGGAAGGTCAGCCGTCACCTCCTCCCAGTATGGGGTCTTGTCAGCCTCGCCGGTCTTTGTCAGGTAGGTTGACAGGAGGGTGAAGTCCTCCACATTGTCGCCGGTGGCGGAGGTGAGGATTTCGATGGTCTCCGAACCGTAGGCGTAGTGGAGGGGACGGACAAAGAAGCTGAGCGTGGTGCCACCCTTTACCTCGGGTGAAATCAGCCAGTCATCCGCGCTGACATTGTAGTCGAACGGGGAGAAGACAATCAGCGAGCGGGCCGAGAGCTGGTATCCGGCGTAGATGTATTCAAATCCCGCGTCGGCGTAATCCCAGACTTGCCATGCCTTGGGTTTGCCGGAACCGGGGAAGGTCTGGCCTGAGAAGCCGATCACACGTTCGCCGTCGAGGTCGAGGTTGGTGAACAGTCCGAGTGACGTGCTGTAATCCCAGGGGGTCAGACCCTCGCAGTTGAGCATGCCGGAGTCGGTGCGCGGGGCAGACCAGGAGAGGTTGACGGTGGATGACTCCCCGTCGCGTTCGGCGGTGAGGTCGCGGACGACATACTCAAACTGCACTTTCAGTTCGGTCTCGCCGAAGACGGTGTTGTTGTCGGGGTCGGCGTCATTGTCGGGAAGCAGGGTGAGGTCGTAGTAGAGCGGTCCCTCCATACCTGCGTCGAGGGTGACATAATAGACCAGTTCAAGACTCTCTGTGGGCTGGAGGGTGACTTCCTGACCGGGACGGGTAGCCTCGGGGAATGACACGACATCGCCGTCGAGGGTGGTGAAGTTAAGTTCGGGAACAGTCACTGTCAGCTCCTCGCGGCCATAGTTGGAGGCCAGGAACTTCCAGGTTGTCTCCTTCTGGGCAACCATCGAGGAGTGTACGGCGGTCTCGCGGAGGGTCAGCTCGTGGTCGAAGTAATTATCCATTCCGTATGCGTCGAGCATCCAGATTTCATCGTCGTGGTTGCCTGTGAAACCGAAGTCAATCACCGGCTCGATCCACTGGCGGTTCATCAGTTCGGCAGGGAGGGGGAGGGAGTAGGTCTGCCATCCGGCGACATCGGAAGGCTCGATTGTGGCAATCGAGACAGGGCCGTCGAAGGTGAGGGCGCTGACCTCTGTTACGGCGCAGTGGGGATGGTTGTAGATGCGCAGCACCAGTCTCGCGCCATCCTCTGTCAGGGTCGAGAACTTGGGAAGGTGGAGCGAACCACGGGCGGCACCCTCCTCCTGAGTAAAAGCGATGAGGGCCTTGCCCGAGGCGTTTGCGGCTTCAGGAAGGGCTTCGGCAGGGTTGTCGAAATACCAGTCGAGTGTGTAGTCCTCACCGGGTTTGTCCATCGCGAGGGGCTGGAGGGTTATCTCGCCGTCGGCGAACTCCTCCATGGCGGGGATTTCGTAGGGCTTGCCGAGCATCACACCCTTGCCACGGGGAGTCTCACACTCACCGGCGACATTGGAACCGCTGACGGCGAGGTAGTGCATCGCCAGAGGGTAGGATTCGGGGATGGAGTAGACATACTCGCATACCCCCTGGGTCTCACCCACGCGGGTGTAGGAGCCACCTCCCGATGAGTGGCGGATGACATAGGTCATCTGCGCCGGGTCGGCATAACCGCCGTTGGCTCCTTCGGAGGGCTGTGTCCAGCGCAATGTCATGGTGCGGTTGTCCTCGCTGCAGGTCACCACGAGGTCGGTGACGGGGGCGGGGACATCCTGACCGGTGTAGACCCTGACAGTGGCGGGATTTGAAGCCCCTGCGGTGTTGCTGACAGTCACGGTGACATTGCCGTAGCCCTGGCCGTTGAGGATTTCAACGTTCATGGGGTCGCCGGGCTTTCCTATGAGGGTCTTGGTCTCGGCGGAGGTGGTGACTGTCGCTTCCAGGTTAATGTCTGAACCGAGGTTATCGCCGGCTTCGTTGAGGAGCGGCATCGTGAACCTCACTATCGCCTGCTCGCTTCCCATCGGTGCGGCTGTGGCGGCGAGGTCTGAGACGGGGGCCGGGACGGTGGTCTGGCGGCCGTCAGCCTCCACCACGAAGTCGCGGAGGAATAGATGGAAGGCATTCTTTTTCGAGGTGGCACGCACGGCGAGGTAGGTCTTGCCGGTGTGGGTCGGGGCGAAGGAGAATTCCATCGGGGTGAATGCCTCGTTGCGGATTTCAGGGGAGGTATGGATTTTGCGCATTGAGGCGGGGTCGGGGGTCTCACCCTCCCATACCTCGTAGGTCTCGGTGAACTTGGGGCTTTCACCCATTCCGCGCACGTTGAAGGCGAAACGTATCATGGCGTCGGTGGAGGGGATGTTGACGGCGGGGAGAATCAGCCAGTCGTCGGCATCGTTGTCTACCGAGAAGTTGTAGCGGACAGCCCCGAATTGCTCGTAGTAGCTCCATACGCCGTCGTCGCCATTGGCGTTGACGGTCTGGAACTCGTTGTATTCCTCCTTGGTGGGCTGCATCGAGAAGGGGAGGGCGTAGATGTCACCCTCGCTGACAAGCTGGAGGGTGATGGCGCGTACCTGGGCTTCACCTTCGGTGTTCAGGCCGAGGTAGCGGATGCCACCCTGCGCGACACTTATGACGCGGCTGACGGTGGTGAACTCCTCGGTGGAGTCGAGGGTGAAGAGTGACTGCCGGGCAGCGTCGGCGGGGGCATTCCCCATCGACACCTCCACCGCGTCACCTTTGACCTCCATGGTGATTTTCACCCGGGAGTTGTCGGGGAGGATGAATGAGGGGGTGAAGCTGGTGGCGGCGGATATCTCGCGGGTATCGGGGAAGTCGACGGGGAGATGACGGGCGGGAGCCTCGTCGGTGGCCTCCAGGCGGAAATTGCGGGTCAGGAGCTTGTAGCGGTTGGCCGGTGAGGAGCAATGCAGAGCCGGACGGTAAAGGCCCGGTTCGGCCACGGTGAACACCACCTCGCGGCGGTATGTCTCGGTGCCTACTGTCGGGTCGGCGAAGAGTTCGGTGAACTGGGTGGGGTCGTCACCCTGGCCGAACAACACCTCGACAGACTCCCCGTTGCCCCAGCAGCGGGCATCGAAGGAGAATTTGTAGTTGCCTGCCTCTGGAATCTCGATTTCGGGGAAAAGGAGGTAATCGTCAGCGGCCTCAGTCTGGCTGTATTCATAGGCCATGCCCTCGTTGGCGGTGTCGTATTTCCAGGTCTTGCCATCCTCGTTGGCGTCGATGAATTGGAAATGGCGGCTCTCTGTGGCCAGTGGCACCATCTCGAAGGGGACGGTGAAGCCCTCCTGGGCCACCGCCTCGATGGCGATGTTGCGGACGTAGAGGGATATGCCCCATTCTGGGGAGTTGCAGTGGACCATCACATAGTATTCCCCGGCAGGGGTGGAGAACTCCGAGGTCAGCACCCCGTAGTTCATGTTTGGCACACTTGCACAGCTGTATATGGTCACCGCGTCGGCGGCTGTGCCGGTCGGAGAGAGGCAAATCTCGAATGTCTCGGGACGGGCTGTCTGCTTGGCCTCAAGCGACAGGTTATAGCTTCCGGAAGGGGCATTGAAGCTGACAGGACCGAGGACGAGGTCGTCGTCGGCTGCGCCTGAGACCCCAAGTCCCTCATAGCAGGCGGCTCCGTCAGGGTAGCCTTTCTCGAACTTCCAGGTCTTGCCGTCACCGTTTCCGTCGATGACAGCGGCCTGGTCGAAATCCTCCTGGGTCAGCAGGGGGAACTGTGCGGGGAGACTGACAGCCGGGGCTTTGGCCACACGCAACCGTGACAATTGTCCGGGTCGAATCTCCCGGAGGTTGCTTTCGGCGAGGCCGTTCCTCGGCAGAGGAGTGGAGGCCTGCGGGAGCAACGGGAACAGTGTCGCCGCAGCCAGAAATAGTAAAGATTTGTTCATTAGTGATAAATGATTAGAGTGGAATATTGTCGGGTAAAACGCGAATGATTGTCCCTCATCCGCAAAGTTAAACAAAATCCCCCATTGCGCCCTATATATCAGGGAGATTTATTGTGGGAAGATTGGGAATATTGGGAGTTATGGGAATTATGGGAATATTGGGAGTTATGGGGAAATTGGGAATTTTGGGAGGGGATTTTGGGATGTGGGGGAATTTGGTTATCTTTGGGGTGATAATTACATACAATGAATATAATGAGGAGAGATTGGTATGAATGCTGAAAATAAGGAGTTTATAAGGCCGATTGGGGATTACAGGGGACTGATTGTTTATAAGAAAGGGGAGTGTATCTATGATTTGACTTTTCATTTTGCCAACCGGTTTCTTGATAAGAAGGACAGGACGGTCGACCAGATGGTGCAGGCGGCGCGTAGCGGGAAACAGAATATCATTGAGGGGTCGGCCGCGGCGGTTACTTCCCGCGAGACTGAAATCAAGCTTTTCAATGTCGCCAAGGCGAGTTTCGATGAGCTTCTGGCTGATTATGAGGATTACCTGAGGGTAAGGGGACTGGGGTTGTGGGATGAGGAGAAACAACGACGGGTGAGGGATTTCTGCAAGGTCAACAATGATTCGGAATTATACCGGAGGATTGCGCCTTTGAGGGATGATGTGACGTTGGCTAATCTCTGTATCACGATGATTCGTCAGGAGCTGTATTTGCTGGTCAGACTGATTGAGAAGGCCAAACGCGATTTTCTGGAGAATGGGGGAATCAGGGAGGAGATGAGCCGCGCAAGACGGGAGTATCGGAGGAGAAATGAGGGATATTGATGGGGGAATGAGAGGGGATGGGAATTAATGGGAGTTTTGGGAGGATTGGGAATTATGGGAGATTTGGGAGATTTGGGAGTTTTGGGAGTTATGGGCCACAAAGTTTTTGAGGCGCCCAAGGTCATCAATTTTCCCAAAATTCCCAAATCTCCCATAATTCCCAAATTTCCCAATCTTCCCATTAATTCCCATCCTCTCCCAATTTTCTCATTATTCCCATTGAAGATGGCAAGGCCCCGGGGGCCGCGCTGGGCGCGGCTACCGGGGCCTTGTGGTGGGGGAGGAGGGTGGGATTAGAGACGGGCTTTGATGGCGGCTGTCTCTGCCTCGTAACCGGGCTTCTCGAGGAGGGCGAACATGTTTTTCTTGTAGGCCTCGACTCCGGGCTGGTTGAAGGGGTTGACATCAAGGAGGTAACCTGAGATGCCGCAGGCTTTCTCGAAGAAGTAGATGAGCTCGCCGAGGTATTCTTCCTTGAGGGCGGGGATGATTACCTGTATGTTGGGGACATTGCCGTCGACGTGGGCCAGACGGGTGCCGAGTTCGGCCATCTTGTTTACTTCGTCGACGCGTTTGCCGGCGAGGTAGTTGAGGCCGTCGAGGTTGGCTTCATCGGAGGGGATGACGGTCTCTTTGTCGGCCTTGGCCACGGAGATGACGGTCTCGAAGATGGTACGTTCGCCATCCTGAATCCACTGGCCCATGGAGTGGAGGTCGGTGGAGTTGTCGACTGACGCGGGGTAGATGCCTTTGCCGTCCTTGCCTTCGCTCTCGCCATAGAGCTGCTTCCACCATTCTCCGAAGAAGTGGAGTTTGGGGTTGTAGTTGACCATGATCTCGATTTTCTTTCCGGCGCGGTAGAGGGCGTTGCGGGTGGTGGCGTAGAGGAAGCTGGGGTTGGAGTCGTTGGCTGCGACGGTAGCGGCTTCCATATGGCGTGCGCCATCGAGGAGCTTGCGGATGTCGAATCCGGCGACGGCGATGGGGAGGAGTCCGACGGGGGTCAGCACAGAGAAACGTCCGCCTACATTGTCGGCGATGACGAATGTCTTGTAGCCTTCCTCGGTGGCGAGCTGGCGGAGTGCGCCGCGTTTCTCGTCGGTGATGGCCACGATGCGTTTTGCAGCCTCGGCTTTGCCTACCTGCTTCTCAAGCTGCTCTTTGAGCAGACGGAAGGCGATGGCGGGTTCGGTGGTGGTTCCTGACTTGGAGATTACCACGATACCGAATTTCTTGTCTTTGAGGAAATCCTGAAGTTCGTTGAGGTAGTCCTCGCCGATGTTCTGGCCTGCGAAGAGGACGTTGCAGCGGCGGCTGTCACCCTTTTCGCGGAGCATCGAGAAGCTGTCGCCGAGGGCTTCGATGACGGCCTTGGCTCCGAGGTAGCTTCCGCCGATACCGATTGCGACCACGAACTCGCAGTTTTCGCGGAGATCTTTGGCCACGGCCTCGATGTCTGCAACGAGGCTGTCGGGTGTCTGGGAGGGAAGGTTGACCCATCCGAGGAAATCGGAACCGAGTCCGGTCCCTTTATGGAGTTTCTCAAGGGCGGCGGTTGCCTCCGGGTCAAGGGCCTGGATCTGCTCGCCTGTTACGGTCTGAAGGACATCCTTCACATTGACTTTGATTGTTTCCATGTCGATATTTAAATTTGTGTATGGTTTCTGGGGTTGGGAATTATGGGAGTTTTGGGAGTTTTGGGAGGATTGGGGGAGGGGGGATGCTTGGGGGAGGTCAGGGGTTGCGGGTCAGCTTTATCAGCTCGAGGCGTGAGGCCGATTTGCGGGTGACCTCGAGGCGGAGCGGGCCGAGCTCGATGGTTTCCCCCTGTGCGGGAATCTGACCGGTCTCGCAGAGGATGTATCCGGCGAGGGTCTGGTATTCGTCTGACTCGGGGATGTCGAAATGATAGGTCTCGTTGAGATGCTCGATTTCGATGCGTCCCGAGAACTCCCAGACATCGGGGGCGAGCTGGCGCTCCACGATGTCGGTGGAGTCGTGTTCGTCCTGTATGTCGCCGCAGATTTCCTCCATGAGGTCCTCGAGGGTGACCATTCCGGCGGTGCCCCCGAACTCGTCCACAATGACGGCGATGGAGCGCTTCTCGGCCAGCAGGCGGCGCATCATCTTGCTTGCCAGGAGGGTCTCCGGGGCGTAGACTACCGGTTTGAGGCGTTCTTTCCAGTCGACCTCGGGGGTGAACAGTTCGCTGACGTGGATGTAGCCCAGCACGTTGTCGATGTCCTCGCGGTAGACCAGAATCTTGGAGCGGCCGGAGGAGGTGAAGAGGGCCGAGAGGGTGTCGCGGTCGGTGGAGTCGATGTCGACGGCCACGATTTCGTTGCGGGGCACCATGCAGTCGCGCAGATGGGTCTCGGAGAAGTCAAGGGCGTTATGGAAAATCTGCACCTCGCGCTCCACCTCGGCGTGTTCGTCGGCTTTCTCGTCGATGGTCTGCTCAAGGTATTCGTTGAGGTCGCCCATCGAGATTATGCCGAGTTTGGTGTCCTTGTCCTTTATGCCGCCCAGGCGCATCAGCAGCTTGGAAATCCATGTCGAGAAGAGCGACACTGGATACAGTAGGCAGTAGAGCAGGGCGGTGAAGGGAGCTACCAGCCGCAGCGAGCGGTTGGGGTTGATGCGGAAGATTGTCTTGGGGAAGAACTCGCCGGTCAGCAGTATGACCAGTGTGGAGAGGAGGGTCTGGCTTATCAGCACCCATGCCTGGTTGTCGAAGATGGTCTCAAGCCACGGCTCTATCATCTTTGCCGCGCCGATACCGTAAACCACCAGCACGATGTTGTTGCCTACCAGGATGGTGGAGATGAAGAAGTTTGGGTTGGAGTAGAAAAGGCTCAGGCAGCGGCCCAGAAGCCCTCCCTTCTGTATGTCAAGCTCCACACGCACGCGGTCGGAGGTGACGAACGCGATCTCGATGCCCGAGAAGAGCGCCGAGAAACCGAGTGCGATCAAAGTCAGTATCAGCCAGGTTGCGTCCATTTGTTTTTCATTGTCAAGAGCTCAACGGTTGCTGACGAAATCGGAGGTGGGGAAGATTCCCGAAGGGCGGCGGATGACATATTCGGTCATCGCCTCGTTTGACTCGAAGCCGTAGCCTTCGATAATCCTGTCAGCCCGTTCGATATGTATGAAAGAGTCGGAATAGAGTTTGCGTTGGGTCTGGTCCCAATATAGTTGCTGGGTGAGGAATCGGTCGCCGTTTACATTCTTCATCCTTACATTGCGGTCGAACCTCCAGATTTTGGTCACGCTCCAGTATGTGGCGGTGTCGGCCGTGAATGTGCCATTCTCCTTCATGTCATTATCATATTTAATAACGTACAGACCCTCCGGGAAGTTCCAATGAGGTTCTTTTGCTTCCTCAAACATCAGCCAAAGGGGGGCTGTGATGTGGTAGCGGGTGAAGCCGGAGTCGGAGATGGTGGTGGAGACATCGATGGTCTTCATGGTCGGGAATGTCTCGGGGTCGGCGGAGATGGCGATTGTCTCGCGCTTGTCTTCGCCGCATGACTGCATGACAATCCCCGCGCCGAAGCCGAGGGCTGTCAGCACCAGCGGGAAGAGTCTCATTGTCAATCCTTTCCTGTCCATAAAGGGGAAACACACCGGGGAGCGTGACGGTCGCGGGTCAGCGCAGCTTGTTCTGCCAGAACCAGAGCTCGTTGACGTTCACTCCGATTGTGAACTGGAAATAGTTCTCGCTGACCAGCTTGACGGGATGAGCCTCGCGGTGGCGGTATTCAAACGAGAGGTTGATCATAGTCTTGGTGGAGGGGGCGGGGAGGCCGAAACCGAGCGACAGGCCGTATTCCCTGACCGAGTTGCTTCCTACCATTATGTAGTCGTTGGAGCAGTAGCCACCCAGGCGGTAGCGCACACGCTGGATATAGTTGCCTCGCAGCGCGGGCTGGAACTCGGCTCCGAGGGCGGCTTTCCAGCGGTTGTCGAACTGGTTGGCCCCGGCGTTGTCGAATCCTTCGATAAGGCGGTATTTGACATCCTTCCAGGGCTGGTAGGTGAAGTCGGCCTCTACGGTGAGTTTCTTGCGCCATTTCCAGGAGATACCGGCACCCCAGGTCTCGGGCTGGTCATAATGGCCCTTCATGGAGCCGTAGCCGATGGGGTCGTTCTTGGTGTCCTGGCCGACATCATACTTTACTCCGTAGGCATGGCCGTGGAACGACTTGCGGGGGGTGTAGATGACACCGAGGGTCACCTCATTCTCCGGGTTGACGTTGAAGCCGTACTGCACACCGAGACGCATGTTGTAGTCTTTCACCTCCAGGACGCGCTCGAAGAGCGAGGTGGTCGAGGCGCTGTATATGTAGGTGTCGTTGAGCAGTGTGCCGAACAGGTAGCTGAAGTTGAGACCCAGGGTGAAGCCCTTGAAGGGACGTGCGGCCAGACCGACGAAAAGCTCGTTGAGAGTCCCGGAGCCCTGGTACTCGTTGGTGCCGTTGGAAATCTCGCTGCCGAACTTATAGCCGACCTCGGAGTATGGCACCATACCGATGGCCATACCGCCGTAGCGGGTCATCGGGAACTGGAGGGCCACATAGTCAAGGCCGCCGGTGAAGTCCTTGCCGGATTTCTTGCCCCCGTCGCGGGTCTCGGAGGTCGAGAGCGACTTGATGTTGGCGGCGATGTCGAAGAGGAATGTCACCGAGTCGATGGCGGCATATGAGGCGGGATTCATAAAGTTGATGGCCTCTCCCGAGCGTGAGGCCAGACCGACCCCGCCCATTGCTTTCTGGGAGGCGTTGGAGTAGTCTGACAATGCCCCGTATCCGAAGCGGGAATATGGGGAAATCTCGGAATTCTGGGCGGAGGCTGAGGCGCAACCGAGCAGCCAGGCCATCGCCACGAGGATGGATATAGAGAGTCTGTTCATATTTTCTCGTTGTATAGGAGTATGCTAAGCAAGCCTTTGGTGACCAGGCAGGGGTCGATGGTGACCGGGAAGTCGAGCAGCTCGCTGACGCGTTTTGACCATCCGCCGGTCAGCACCACCCGGGTCTCGGGTGGGAGCAGCCCGCGGTAGTAGTTGATTTCACCGGCGACTCCGCGGACGGCTCCGGCACGCATGGCGGTCATCGTGTCGTGGCCGAACTCGGGTGTCTCCCCGTAGCCGTTGACCTCCGGCAGGCGGGCGGTGAAGCTGCGCAAAGCCCTCAGGCGCATTCCGACTCCGGGGGCGATGTTGCCTCCGGCATAATGGCCGTCAGCGGTGACGACATCATAGGTGACAGCTGTCCCCATGTCTACCACCAGGGAGTTCTCCCCGGGGAAAAGGCTCCAGGCTCCGACGGCCGCTGCGATGCGGTCGGGGCCGAGTGTCGCCGGGGTCTTGTAGTCGATGACCAGAGGGAGCGGCAGGCGCGAGGAAAGCTCGCTGGCCTGGATGCCCCGTTTCGACAGCCATGCAACCATCTCCTCGCCGTTGCCCGTCACCGAGCAGCAGAGGGCCTTGCGCGGGGAATAGCGGCTGACGACCTCTTCGAGGTCGCGCTTGTGGAGGCGGCGCTGGAAGGTCTCCTCCTTGATTAGTTCCGGGCCCTCCCAGAGGGCTATCTTGGCGGAACTGTTGCCTTGGTCGATTGTCAGCAGGGGCATAAACCTTCTGGTTGGGATGTCGGACTTTTTAGGCTGGTCAGGTGTCGGGCCGTGGGGGATGATCCGGGCGGTTATTTTCTCTTCTGCTGCTGTTTCTGCTGCTCGCGCAGGATTGCCTGCTGCTTGCGCTGGGCCTCTTCGAGACGGGCCATCCAGCCTGACTTCTTGCGGGGCTTGGCGGCGTTGGCCTTCATCTGGGCACGCATCTTCTCCTCGTCGGTGAAGTAGCGGAAGAGGTAGGTCTGGATGATTGTGATCAGCAGCGAGAGGAAATAATAGTAGCTCAGACCGGCGGCGTAGTCGTTGAAGATGAAGAGGAACATCACCGGCATGAGGTACATCATCCACTTCATTCCGGGCATCGCGGCCGAACCGCCCTGATTCTGCATGTTGATGCGGGTGTAGATGATGTTGGTGGCGGTCATCAGCAGACAGAACAGGCTGACGTGGTTGCCATACCAGGGTATGGTGAAGGGGAGGGTGAAAATCACGTCGGGGGCGGAGAGGTCGGTGGCCCAGAGGAAGTGCTGGCCGCGAAGCTCGATGGCCGAGGGGAAGAACCAGAACATGGCAATCAGCACCGGCATCTGGAGCAGCATCGGCAGACAGCCCGACATGGGGCTTGCCCCGGCCTTGGAGTAGAGGGCCATGGTCTTCTGGTTGCGCACCATGGCGTTCTCCTGTCCGGGATACTTCTCGTTGATTTCCTTGATTTCAGGTGCGAGCAGGCGCATCTTGGCCTGCGACTTGAAGCTCTTGTAGGTGAAAGGGAAGAGTATCACCTTGATGAACACCGTAAGCAGGAAGATAATCAGGCCGTAGGAGCTGATAAACTTGCTGAGGAAGGTGAACACCGGAATGATTATCAGGGTGTTGATCCAGCGGAAGATGGGCCATCCCAGGGGGATGAGGTTGGTCAGGTCGAGGGAGTCATCCTCTGCGCCGGGAATCTCCTTGTCGAGCGAGGAGAGCAAGGGATAGAGGTTGGGTCCCATGAAGATGTCGATGGAGACCGGGGTCTCGGCCTCCGAGCTGTAATCCATCACAGCCTCGGCGGCGAGGTCTTTGACAAACTTGGGATTCTCCTTGAGGTCTTTGGAGGCCACGTCGGCGGAGGTGAAGCATGTACGGGGAATCATCACCATCGAGAAGAACTGGTTCTTGAAGGCGATCCATTTCAGCTTCTGGTTGAGCGATTCCTGCTTCTCTCCCTGGGCCGAGAGGTCGTCGGGGGAGTCGCCGAGATATTTGTAGTAGAGTCCGGAGTTGCGTTCCTCGAAGGTGCGTCCGCGCTCGTTGCGTCCCATCGTCTGCTTCCAGTAGAGTGTGGTTGTGGCCACGGAAGAGGGGATTATCTTCTGCATGCCTTTCTGGAACACCTCCATATTGACCACATAGCTGTCTTCGGGGAGGGTGTAGCGGAGACCCCACATCGCGCCGTCGCCGAGGTCGAGGGTCATCTCGACCACCGAGTCATTGACCTGGCGGGGGGTGAAGTAAAGCTCGGAGGTATTGAAGCGCTGTGAGGCTGATAGCAGCTCGAAGGCGTATTCATTGTAGCCGGGACGACAGATTTCCACGTCGGCGGTGTCGATGACGTTGGAATGCTGGTTCTCGGGGAGATAGGTCTTGTAGTCGAGCAGGGTGGCGCGTGAGATATAGCCGCCACGGGTGGTCAGCTCAAGGCTGAGCTTGGAGTTCTTGAGGGCCACCGACTGCTCCTTGCCGCTGCGGTAGCGGGCGAATGAGCCGTAACGCTGGGCGTCGTCGAGGGCTTCGCGGAGGTTGCGGATGGCCTCGTTGCGGTCGGCGACGGTCACGTCGTCGGAGAAGTCGCCGTTGGCGACTGTCTGGTATGGGAGGGTGCGGCCACCGGCCTTGCCGGTGCCGCTGACGGTCTGGCCGTCATAAGAGAGTGACACCTTGGCGGTGGAGTAGTCGTAGCGGGTCACGGAGTCGTTGCCGGCCACACGGGCACCGGCCTCCCGGACGATGGCGGGGATGGCGGCCACCTCGGCGGTGGTCAGCGAGTCGACACCCAGCACCGGGCGGTTTTCGTCCTGGGTCTTGGCTGCGGCCTCGGCCTGCTCCTGCTGTTGTTGCTGCAATTGCTTCTGCTTGTTGTTGTTGATCCACATGAAGCCGAAAATCAGCACGCCCATCAGCACCAGGCCGGTAAGTGTATTCTTGTCCATTTCTCGGAAATCAGGGTTTAAGGTTACTTTTCAGTTTTCGCGCCTGCTTCGGCCTTTTCGGCATTGTAGCTTATGGCGGCGCTCACGAAGCTGAGAAAGAGGGGGTTGGGGTTTAAGACGGTGGAGGAGTATTCGGGATGGTATTGTGTGCCGAGGAACCAGCGCTTGCCGGGAATCTCGACAACCTCTACCAGCCCTGTGTGGGGGTTCTCCCCCACGCATGCCATTCCGGCCTCCTCGAATACCTTGCGGTAGTCGTCGTTGAATTCGAAGCGGTGGCGGTGACGCTCACTGATGAGTGTCTGGCCGTAGGCCTTGGAGGCCAGTGAGTCGGGGCGGAGCTTGCACTCGTATGCCCCCAGACGCATCGTGCCCCCCATGTTGGAGATGCTCTTCTGCTCCTCCATGAGATCGATGACGTTGTGGGTGGTCGAGGGATTCATCTCGGTGGAGTTGGCGTCGGCCATGCCGAGGACGTCGCGGGCGAACTCAATCACCATGCACTGCATGCCCAGGCATATGCCGAGGGTGGGGATGTCATGCTCGCGGGCCCATTTCAGGGCTGAGAATTTCCCTTCTATGCCGCGCTGTCCGAATCCGGGAGCGATAATCACGCCGTCGAGGGGAGAGAGCAGCTCGTCGGCGTTGTCGTCGTTGAGCTTCTCGGAGTGGATGTAACGCAGGTCGAGCTTGCGGTCATTGTAGGTGGCCGCCTGGAAAAGCGACTCATTGATTGACTTGTAGGCGTCCTGCAGCTCGACATATTTGCCGACCAGGCCGATGGTGACCGGTTTGGCGGCGGCGTGGAGCTTGTCGAGGAAGTGGAGCCAGGGAGCCATATGGGGCTCACCTTCGGGGGTGATGCCGGTCTTGCGGAGGACGATTTCGTCGAGGTGTTGCTCATGCATCTTAATCGGCACCTCGTAAATCGACGGGACATCGATTGACTGTATAACCGCGTCGGGAGCCACGTTGCAGAAGAGGGCGATTTTACGTCGCGCCTCGGCTGTCATCGGATGCTCGGTGCGCAACACCAGGACATCGGGCTGGATGCCAAGCTCCTGGAGCTTCTTGACGGAGTGCTGGGTGGGCTTTGTCTTCAGCTCCTTGGCGGCGGCGATGTAGGGGACATATGTCAGATGGAGGCATAGGCTGTTCTGGCCCAGCTCCCAGCGGAGCTGTCTTACCGCCTCCAGGAAGGGGAGCGACTCGATGTCGCCCACGACTCCGCCGATTTCGGTGATCACGAAGTCAAATTCGCCGGTGCGGCCGAGCTGCTTGACGGCGCGTTTGATTTCGTCGGTGATGTGGGGGACAATCTGTACGGTCTTTCCCAGGTAGTCGCCATGGCGTTCCTTGTTGATGACGCTCTGGTAGATGCGTCCGGTGGTCACGTTGTTGGCGCGGGTGGTCTGTATGTTTGTGAAGCGCTCATAGTGGCCCAGGTCGAGGTCGGCTTCGTGGCCGTCGACGGTCACATAACATTCTCCATGCTCATAGGGGTTGAGCGTGCCCGGGTCGATGTTGATATACGGGTCGAATTTCTGGATGGTGACACGGTAGCCACGCGCTTTCAGCAGACAGGCGAGCGATGAGGAAATAATCCCCTTCCCAAGGGAGGAAACAACGCCGCCGGTCACAAAGAGATATTTAGTTTCCACGAATGATGGTGAATGAATTGGGCGATAAAGAATATCAAGCCACAAAGTTACTGAAATTTTTCGATTTCATCTCCCTGTTAACGCTTATTTGCTAAAATAAAGCCGCCCCGGGAATAGCCGGAAATCGCCTTAGCGAGAAAAAATCAAAAAAATCGCTTCCGCATCCCGCCAAATCCGAAAAAAAGTATTACCTTTGCAAGCCTGTAAATGAGAAACCGCCCTCCCGAAGCGGGGGAAGGTCGAATTTTAAGCGGAAACGCAAGGCATCTCGGGGTGTAGCACAGTTGGTTAGCGCGCCACGTTCGGGACGTGGAGGTCGGAAGTTCGAGTCTTCTCACCCCGACCCTCAAAGGGTCAATCGCTTGCAGACCATTGAATGGAGTGCAAGCGATTTTTTTCGTTTTATCGGCATTTTGGCCCGGTCAGCTTCTTTGAGACCAACCCTATAAAACTCACTTATAAAATTTGCCTGTCTTCCAGGCAAGAAAAGCACAAATGAAGATTCTGAAGTATTTGATGGCGACATTCCTTTTGTCGGCATTGAACGCCACGGCGACAGACATCGCCAATTTCGGTATGTATGAACAGGCCAACCGGCGCGTGATGGAGCAACCCAACTCCGGCACGCGGGTAATAATGATGGGCAATTCAATCACATATTTATGGAATGGCGCACACCCCGACTTTTTTGTCGAGAACGACTTTATATGCCGTGGCATCGGAGGACAGTCCACTTACGAGATGCTGTTGCGGTTCCGCGATGATGTCGTCAACCTTGAACCTGCTGGCGTGGTGATCGCGGGCGGCACCAATGATGTGGCCGAAAACCTTTACCCCTATGATGAGCGTCGGACTTTCGGCAACATCCTGTCCATGGTTGAAATCGCCCGTGCGAACAATATCGAGGTTTTCCTCGCGTCGGTTCTCCCGGCTGCGGGGTTCAGATGGAACACCGCGATATCCGATGCCAAGGATAAGATTGAAAATCTCAATGCGCTGATGCGGGAATATGCCGACATCAATGATATTCCCTACATTGACTATTATTCGGCGATGACCGGCAGGGACCGCGAATTATATGAGGGCTTCACCTCTGATGGGGTGCATCCCAATGAGGCCGGATATGCTGTTATGGAGAGGATTCTGCTTCCGGTGATACGTGAGCGCATCCCCCTTGACGGATTCGCGGAGGCTTCTGTATGTGAGGGGGTTGAGGAGCCTTCGTTGGTGAAAGTTGACCCACAGGGGAGGGCCATCCTTCTGGATGACGCGGTAATCCACGACGTTGCCGGAAGTCTGGTCGCCGAAGGGAGCGGTGGAGACGCGATTGGCCTTAAGCCGGGGTGTTACATTGCCAGCGGGACAGGTAAAAACAGAGGGGTGACAAAATTCAACATCAGGTAAGGCTGATGTAAGTAGGGGAGGTTTGGGAATTTTGGGAAGACTGGGAGTTTTGGGAGGAATGGGGGAGCGGGATGGGTCAGCGGCGGCGGAGGACGGAGCGGACGCGGGCTTTCAGCTCGCGGATTGAGAAGGGCTTGATCAGGTAGTCATCGGCTCCGGCATTTAGAGCGGCGATGATGGTCTCGGGCGACATCCTTACCGAATAGGCGATGACGGCCACTTCGCCGGGGTCGTAAATCTGCTTTATCTGCTCGACCAGGCCGAGTCCGCAGTCGTCGTCTATGCTCAGGTCAAGAAGTACCACCTTGTATTGCGAGAGGTCGATGTTGTAAGTCTCGTCGCCGGTGAGACAGCTTTCCACTTCATATCCCTCCAGGGCGAAATTGTCACGAATCATTTCCCCGACAGTTGTGTCGGAGTCCACGACAAGAATCCGCGCGACATCGTTGCGCGTTCTCGTTTCGTTGAAAGGATGATTGACAAAATCAGTCATTGCTTATTTGCGACCTTGTCGCTTGCTGTCCCCACGGGCTACGGAGGGAGATTCGAGGGGCTGTAAGCTGTCAGTGGATTGAATTTGCGTTTATTTGCGATGACAAATTTAGGTAAAATAGTCAATATTCCGTCAAAAGTAACCGGATTGTAAACTTTTTGTTATTGTAAATTATTGTGTTTTACAAACAGGTGTGCTGGCTCCTACAAACCGATTAGGAAGCGGAGACATCCTCTACACAAAATGGGAAAACGGTGTGCCAAAGTTTATTATCGACAGAATTGTGGTGGATTCCCAGGGCGATTCCGAAAGAAGGTTTTTGAATATGGTTCCACCAACTTTACCAATTCCACCAGCTTTGCCGATTCTACCGGCTTTATCGGGTTTGACAACTTTAATATCCTCAGGGGGATATGAAAAAAGTCGGAGTGTCAAAATTTTGACACTCCGACTTGTCGGTTTATCAGACAGCGGTGAGGCTTATGCCTTGCCGGAGAGTTTTTCCTTGAGGGCGGCAAGTGCCTCGATGTCGCCGAGAGTGGTCTTTTCCACGGGGGTGGAGATCAGCGGGGTCTCCTCCTTGCGGGGACGGTCGGCACGCTTGGCTGCCTTGCGGGGAGCCTCTGCGCGTTCGGGTTTGTTGGCATCCTCGAAGATGCGGCTGTGGCTGAGGATGATGCGCTTGGAGTCCTTGTTGAACTCGATCACCTTGAAGTCGAGCTTCTCGTCAACCTTGGCCTGGCTGCCGTCTTCCTTAACGAGGTGCTTGGGAGTGGCGAAGCCTTCAACACCGTAGGGGAGCTGTACGACGGCACCCTTGTCGAGCATTTCGATGATGGTGCCCTGGTGTACGGAACCGGGAGTGAAGATGGTCTCGAACACTTCCCAGGGGTTCTCCTCGAGCTGTTTGTGGCCGAGGGAGAGACGACGGTTGTCCTTGTCGATTTCGAGAACGACAACCTCGATGTCAGCACCGATCTTGGTGAATTCCGAGGGATGTTTAACCTTCTTGGTCCAGCTGAGATCGGAGATGTGGATCAGGCCGTCCACGCCCTCCTCGATCTCAACAAACACACCGAAGTTGGTGAAGTTGCGGACCTTGGCGGTGTGCTTCGAGCCGACGGGATATTTGATTTCGATGTCTTCCCAGGGATCCTGTTTGAGCTGCTTGAGGCCGAGGCTCATCTTGCGCTCCTCGCGGTCGAGGGTCAGGATTACGGCTTCGATCTCGTCGCCAACCTTGAGGAAGTCCTGAGCGGAACGGAGGTGCTGTGACCAGGACATCTCGCTGACATGGATGAGACCCTCGACGCCGGGAGCAACCTCCACGAATGCGCCGTAGTCGGCCATGACGACAACTTTGCCCTTGACCTTGTCACCAACCTTGAGCTCGGCAGCGAGAGCGTCCCAGGGATGGGGCATGAGCTGCTTGAGTCCGAGGGCGATGCGCTTCTTCTCGTCGTCGAAATCGAGGATAACGACGTTGAGCTTCTGGTCGAGCTGCACAACCTCTTCGGGATGGTTCACGCGGCCCCAGGAGAGGTCGGTGATGTGGATGAGGCCGTCTACGCCGCCCAGGTCGATGAACACACCGTAGGTAGTGATATTCTTGACGGTTCCCTCAAGCACCTGGCCTTTTTCGAGCTTGGCGATGATTTCGCGCTTCTGCTGCTCGAGCTCGGCCTCGATGAGAGCCTTGTGGGAAACAACGACGTTCTTGAACTCGGGGTTGATCTTCACGACCTTGAACTCCATGGTCTTGCCCACGAAGATGTCGTAGTCGCGGATGGGTTTCACGTCGATCTGCGAGCCGGGGAGGAAGGCCTCGATGCCGAAGATGTCGACAATCATACCGCCCTTTGTGCGGCACTTGATGTAACCCTTGATGATCTCGTCGTTTTCGAGAGCCTGGTTGACACGCTCCCAGCTGCGGGATGCGCGGGCCTTGCGGTGGGACAGGATGAGCTGGCCCTTCTTGTCTTCCTGGTTCTCGATGAACACTTCCACAACGTCGCCGACCTTGATGTCGGGGTTGTAGCGGAATTCGTTCATGGGGATGATACCGTCTGATTTGTAGCCGATGTTAACCACAGCCTCGCGCTTGTTGAGGGCGATGATGGTACCTTCGATTACATCCTTGTCCTTGACGGTGTTGAGCGATTCGTCGTAGGTTTTGGTAAGCTCCTCGCGCGACTTGTCGCTCTTGGTATCGCCATTTTCGTAGGCATCCCAGTCGAAATCAGCGATAGGAGAGTTTTTAACTTCTTCAGTCATTTAATTAAATGGTTAATAAATAAAAAGATAATTGCAACGGGGGGTGTCCGGCCCGGAAGCCGTTTGGCCCCAACCCCGGGAGAAGTGTCGCAACCGCCCGCGCAGCCCGCAACTTGCTGACTGACTATGGGTTGCAGGGCGCCGACAGGGCATACCCCTCCCAAAGTTGCCTGAAAGGCGACGCAAAGGTAAGCAAACTTTTCCAATCCTGCAACCCCTTGATTGATAATGGCGTTGTTTTGTGTCCCACGAATGAGGTCTCACGGGGAGGGGTCTCACGCAGATTCCGCAGATATATGGATTTCTCGCGGATTTGTCAGGGGGAGGGTCTCGCAGATTACGCAGATTACGCAGAGGCCATCCGGAGGGAAGGGGGTGAGTTTCTGTCCGG
>URLF01000050.1 GCA_900548705.1 uncultured Porphyromonadaceae bacterium
TGGAGGCCGGGCAGACCATAGCCACCATATCCTCCAACAATGCGTTGACTCTGCGGGCCGACCTTCCCGAAAGCAGGGCCGGATGGCTCCCGGGAATCTCAGGCGCACGTTTCCGCCCGACATATTCCGATGTGGTGATTGATGTGACTGCCGCAGGGGGGAAGATGGTCTCCAGACCGTCGGCATCTTCCGCCTCCGGAGGATATATCCCGGTTTATTTCACTCTCCCGAAGGGTAGCCGTGAAATCATCAACGGCACTTACTGCGAGGTTTACCTGCTTGGTTCCACGCGACAGGAGGTCATCACCGTTGCGGAAAAAGCCGTGAGCGAGCAGCAGGGAAAATATTTCGTGTATGTCGAGAAATCCCCGGGCCACTATGAAAAACGACCCGTGACCATCGGGCTTACTGATGGTGAACGCCGTGAGATTCTTGCCGGATTGCAGCCGGGAGAGCATGTGGTCAGCAAGGGCATGACATTCGTCAAGCTCGCCGAGACTTCCGGTGCGGTCCCTGAAGGGCATTCCCATTCCCATTGAATCCATCCGTAATTCCCCAAGAAAAAACATACACTGATGCTTAACCGCATAATCAGATTCTCATTGCTCAACAGGGTAGTGGTGCTGGTGCTTGCCGCCGTCATCACTATCGCCGGATGCGTGGTGCTGACCCGCTCCGAAATAGACATATTCCCTGACCTCAACGCTCCCACGGTCGTGGTCATGACCGAAGCTCCCGGATTGGCTCCCGAAGAGGTGGAGAAACTTGTGACATTCCCGGTGGAGACCGCTATGACCGGCTCGAACGGAGTCAGGCGCACCCGCTCAGCCAGTTCGACAGGATTCTCTGTGGTATGGGTGGAGTTTGACTGGGGCACCGACATCTACCGTGCCCGTCAGACAGTCGCCGAACGTCTCGCCACGGTAGGGGAGAGCCTTCCTCCGGGAGTCGGTACTCCAGTGATGGGGCCCCAGTCATCCATCCTCGGGGAGATTATGATAATCGGATTGACCCCTGATTCGACTTCGGTACTTGACTTGCGAAACATCGTGGACAGACAGATAAGCCGTCAGCTGCTGGCAACGCCCGGTGTGGCCCAGGTATCGGTAATCGGTGGAGAGGAGAGGGAGATGCAGGTGCTTCTGTCTCCTGAAAAGATGAAATTCCACGGGGTCACCCTCGCCGAAGTGCTGGAAGCTCTCGAAGGGAGCAACGACAATGCCACCGGAAGTGTGATGTATGCCCACGGCAATGAGTATCTTGTCAAGGGGGCTGTCAACTCCGCATCTCCCGAAGAGGTGGCGGCGTTGGCTATCCCCTCGGAGTCGGGACGCAATCTGCGGCTCGGGGATGTTGCGACAGTGAAATTCGGGGGAAGCCTTCCCAGGATAGGGACAGCTTCGGTCAAAGGACGCGAGTCTGTGATACTGACAATAACCAAGCAACCCAATACCGGGACAATCGGGCTGACAGAGGAGCTTGACAGGCAGGTTGAGGAGCTTCGCAAGACCCTTCCCCCGGATGTCACAGTGTCGGCTGACATTTTCCGCCAGTCTGAGTTCATCGCCAACTCAATCAGCAATCTGCAGGCCTCATTGCTTGAAGGGGCATTGATGGTGGTGATTGTGCTGTTCTTCTTCCTGATGAATCTCCGCACCACACTGGTCTCCCTTGTGGCTCTCCCGCTGTCCATCATCATCTCGGTCATCATACTGCGCGGGATGGGTGTGACCATCAACACAATGAGCCTGGGAGGTATCGCCATCGCCATCGGCTCGCTGGTAGATGATGCGATTGTCGATGTGGAGAATGTCTACAAACGGCTGCGTGAGAACAGCCGGTTGCCCGAGAATGAGCGCCGGGGTGTCATCCAGGTTGTCTATGATGCCTCAAAGGAGGTCAGGAAGCCAATCTTCAACTCGTCGCTGATTATCATCGCCAGTTTCCTGCCACTGTTTTTCCTCTCCGGAATGGAGGGGCGTATGCTGATACCCCTTGGGGTGGCGTTCATCGTGGCGTTGGCCGCATCGACAGTGGTGGCGTTGACCCTGACACCGGTGCTTTGCTCATACCTGCTCGGTTCTAAAAAAGAGGATGCCGCGCTGTCGAAGGAACCGAAACTTGCCGCCAAGATGAAGGAGGGTTACGGCAAATCACTCGCCTGGTGTATGAAACGGCCTGCGCTGGTGCTGTCATCGGTCGGGGTGCTGTTTGTCGGGTCGCTGATTTTGTTTTTCAATCTCGGACGCAGCTTCCTGCCGAACTTCAATGAAGGGTCACTGACCATCAATGTCTCGACATTGCCGGGTATATCCCTGGAGGAGAGTGACCGTATCGGACGTTTGGCCGAGGAGATAATCCTGTCTGTTCCCGAGGTCAACACGGTAGCCAGAAAGACCGGACGTGCGGAACTTGACGAGCATTCCCTCGGGGTGAATGTCTCGGAAATCGAAGCACCTTACAAGCTTGACGGACGTAGCCGCCGGGAGATGGTGGCCGAGTTGCGAGAGAAGTTGTCGGTGATTCCCGGCGCGAGCATCGAGATCGGCCAGCCGATTCCCCACCGTATCGACGCGATGTTGTCAGGAACCGAGGCTCAGATAGCCATCAAGATTTTCGGCCCTGACCTCAACCGTCTTTACTCCATCGGGCAGTCTGTCCGCGAAGTCGTCAACGGTGTAGACGGGGTGGTGGATGTCAATATCGAGCAGCAGATAGAACGTCCGCAGATTGAGATTATACCCCGGCGTGAGATACTTGCCCGTTACGGAGTGGCGATGAATCGCTTCTCAGAATTCATTGATGTCGCTATGGCCGGCAAGCAGGTATCTCAGGTCTATGAGGATGGTTACCCCGCGCCCCTGACCGTCAGGTTCGAGACTCCGGCTGACATATCCGTTGATGAATTGCGTCAGCTCCCGGTTGATACCCGCGAGGGGAAGGTGCCTCTGGGGCATTTGGCCGATATCAAGTCGGTCACCGGTCCCAACACCATCAACAGAGAGAATGCGACCCGTCGGCTGGTGGTGTCGGCCAATGTAGACGGACGTGACTTGCGTGGTGTCGTGAATGAAATCAGCGACAAAGTGGCCGCAGAAGTGGAGATGCCGGGCGGTTATCATATCAATTACAGTGGCCAGTTTGAGAGTGAGGCCGCCGCTTCGCGCACACTCGCCCTGACCTCTCTGCTGGCGCTGGCAATTATCCTGATGTTGCTGTATGGCGAGTTCCGTGACTTCCGCGAATCGCTTGTCATTCTCATCAATATGCCGTTGGCGATGATTGGGGGAGTGGTGATACTCGTGTTGACCGGAGGAGAACTGAATATCCCTGCGATTATCGGTTTCATTTCCTTGCTGGGTATCTCCACCCGCAACGGAATGTTGCTCATCTCGCGATACAATCATCTGCGCGACGAAGGTATGGGACTTGAGGAGCGTATCGCCGTCGGGTCTGCTGACCGTCTGACTCCGATTGTGATGACCGCGTTGACCTCGGCTCTCGCCCTGATTCCCCTTGCCTTGCGTGGCAGTGAGCCGGGCAATGAGATTCAGAGTCCGCTGGCGATTGTGATTCTTGGGGGACTGGTCTCCTCCACAGCCCTCAACATTTTCGTGGTGCCGATTCTCTACCGTTTCATAAACAGGAGAAAAAAGCGTGACTTTGCACCCCGAAACATAAGTCAGTCAACAAACATAAAACCGCTCACAGATGATTTCACTCACTGACCGTATCAGACCGTTTTTCGTAGGTTCCGTCGCATTGGTGATGGCCGGGATGATGTCTGCCACCACTCCCGAGTACACCGAGATTGCCTCCAGGCTCGCCTCGCACCTGAATGGCGGTCAGGCAGAATCCGCCACATTGGCTGCTGAGAAATTGAGCCTTAATGCCGAGGTGGCTCCTTCTGATCCGGAGGTGGATTTCGAATATCTGTGGCCCTCCTCGGCCGGGGAGGCCAACCGCTGGTCGGCAGGAATCAGCCAGGAACTGCCTGATTTCAGGAAGATGTCAGCTACGCGCCGGATCATCAGGGCCATTGACTCCCTCGACATCATTCAGCGACGCGCTGCTGCTGCGGAAGCGACATATGAGGCCGAACAGCGGCTTATCAATCTCATCGGGGCCAGGCGTGAACTGATGATGTTGCAGGAGATTCATGAGAATTTCGATTCGCTGACCGTGTCCTACACACGCGCATGGGAGAAAGGGGAGGTGACAATACTTGACCTCAACAAAATAAAAATCGAGCATGCGAGGGCATCCGCCGCTGACCGTGACGCGCAAGGGAAGGTGGCGGCGTTGACGGCTGAAATCGTGGCTCTTTCGGGGGGCGACATCTCTGCTGACGAACTCGTGTCACTTGTGGATTACCCGATGTATCATCTTCCGGAATCCGGCCATGGCTGTCGGCCTGAGGATGGTATGATGGAGAAGGTGGTGCGCGATTCGCCGCAATTCAAAGTGTTGGCCGCTCAGGAAAGGGTCTCCGCCGAGAAATCCGGACTCGCCTCAAAGGAGCGTTTCCCGAAACTCACACTGGGATATGTGCATGCCTATGAGGATGGAAATCATTTCAACGGTCTGTCGGCCGGACTGACATTGCCTGTATTCTCGCGCAAATCGTCAAAGCTCGCCGCCGAGGCTGAGGAATATGCGGTGAAGAGCGGGAACATGATGAAAACCCAGGAGATGATTGCCACGGCGAATGCCGATTGTGCCCGCGCCCACACGCTCCAGCGTCAGCTGGCGATGCTGGGCCCGGCGGTGGAGAACACCAATAATACAAGATTGCTCAAGATGGCTCTCGAAGGGGGAGAAATCTCCTTGCTGGAATATCTTCAGGAGACAAGCTATTTTGTCGATGCGGCGCGGGAATATAACGCTGCCCGATTGGAGTATGCCCTGATACTTGCCTCACTTGCCCGCTGGTCTTACGAGAAGTAACATCGGCGTGTCACCTTGCGGAGTGGCGATGTTGACGGCGTAAATCCTCAACTCCCCTCCCGGTTTTGTCTTGAGCCGGCGGCGAAGCCCCTCGGAGGTGAAACCTTTGAGGTTGCGGACAACGATGTCGGCTTTTTCCACTGAGCGTGCAGTCTTCTTTAGATTGGTTGATGTGAACGGGAGGGCTTCCACAATCTCATACGCGTTTCCGGGAAAATCCCTGACAGCCGTCGGCAGTTGACCGTCGGAATCAGCCGGAGAGATATACAGATGAGTATTGGGATGCAGCATTGGGGCGGCGAAACGTCGGGCCAATAGATTGAATGGGGCTGCTTTCATTGTCGCTGCAGAGGGTTCAAGCAGATACTCCCCGATGGCAGGCATACGGTTCAATACCGCCGACAGCTTCTCATTGCCTTTCGAGGGCTGGCAATCTTTTTCCTCCAGCAAGGTGAATGAGAACCGGTGATGTTCCCCTCTGGAAAAACGGTCGATTATGATTTCCGGGACTGCGATCTCTTTGGTGAAATCGACTATCGCCAATAATTCTTTGCATTCATTCCCCTCCTCCACGATATGCATGCTTGTGATACCGGGAATGTCGCGCAGGGTCTGTGTCACATCGAGCATGGGGGACAGCTTCGCCATCAGTCGGCGTGAGTGCCGCTTTATGATGGGAAGTATTCTGATAAGGTCAGGCTGGCAGTCGTGGAGGTTGTAGAGCCGTTCCCCTTCATTCCCACGCCGCGCGGGGTCGATGAAGATAAGGTCAAATGATTGGCCGGAATAGTTTTCAAGGAAAGCCACTGAATCGCCACACCTTACCTCCACTCCCGGGAAGTTCCGGAAATTTACTTTCGCTGCATCGGCGAGTTCCTCACGCAAGTCGAAACCGAGGATTTTACGCCCAGGATTCATCGCCAGAAGTCTCGCGTCCATGCCGAGTCCGAATGTCATATCAAGCACGGTTGATGCGTTGCCGGCGAGATTGGCGTGGAGGAGAGCGATGCGGGCCGAGGTCGCCTGCTGGGCCGATACCTCGAAGGGTATCACCTCGGGAGTCAAGTCGGCCTCGTCGGTGAGCCTGAACTTGCGGCTTTTTTTCAAGGCCGCGATGTTGTTGATTGCCAGAGGTAGCCAGGGACGAGGGTCTTTGTGGAAACGAAGTCTCAGAGTGGCGGGGTCGGCAGCGGCGTTTTCCCTGACAAAATCGAGGTATTCCTGGTTGAATTCCATTATTTCTGGAAAAAACGGGCCATCGAGCGGTTATCCTCCCGCTCTTTTATCGACTGGCGTTTGTCATACTCCTTCTTACCGCGTCCGATGCCGATGACGAGTTTGGCATAGCCCCGGTCATTAATGAACAACCTCAGGGGAACGATGGTGAAACCGCTCTCCTTGCCATTTTTCTCAATCTGGCGAATCTCCTTCTTGTTGAGCAGGAGTTTGCGGTCGCGGCGTTCGGAATGGTTGTTGTATGTGCCGTAGAAATATTCGGCGATATACATGTTTTTGATCCACACCTCCCCGTTGTTGACGTAACAGAAGGTATCGACCAGCGAGGCTTTCCCCTGGCGTATCGATTTTATCTCCGTGCCGGTCAATACGAGTCCGGCGGTGAAGGTGTCGCCGATGGCGTAGTCGAATGTCGCACGGCGGTTTTTTATGTTGACTTCCTTGAATTTCATAGGAGGCAAAAGGCGTTAATGGTTGACCTGTTGCAGGTCAGACAAGAATATGGAAAAGGAAACTCAGGCCATAGACGGCACCGAGGACTGAGGCCGACGCCATCAGCATGAATGGACCCACGCTGCGTTCGGGAACTCCGATGAAGGCTCCCCCTTTCCATATAATGAATATAACATAAAAAGGAAGAAACTGGATCAGAGCGAGCCTTACCTTTATTATGTTGCCCAGGAGGAATATCAGAGCAATGACCGAGATGCAATACAATACCATGATGGCATCCCGTCGTTGGTCGGGTTGCTGGCCGTCGTCGAGCAGCCGGGGCATCATCCATGAAAAGACATACACAGCGAGATGGTATGACAGGAAGAGGGAGAAAAACTCGATGATTGCCATCTGCAACGCCCCGAGAAAGTCAGGTCCTCCCTCAAACAGCATCCTCGTGAACGATGTCGCCGAGCATATGGCAATCAGCGGCAGGAAACATCGGGTATAAAGCCGGCGTATGTCTATCCGGCCACGGCGTCCGTCGCTGCGGTAGTCATCCTCTTCAAGGTCTTCCCATCCTTTTTGCGGAGAGAAAACCAGCTGTATGATATTGCCCAGGAATTTAAACATACGTGATGCAAAGTTACTAATTTTTTCTGAAAACACATCCGGGGTGCCGAATGTTAGATTCTAAAACAATTCAATCAATCGAGGGATGATTGTCCTGTCATAAAAAACATCCATTATGAATATGTATGACAAAGAAAATCCTGCCCGCAAAAGAAGGGTTGTAGTGATTGGCGGAGGATTCGCCGGTCTTAATTTCGTGAAACATCTCGACTCCGACATGTTTGATGTCACACTGGTCGACCGTAACAATTACCATAGTTTTCCCCCGCTGTTCTATCAGGTCGCGTCATCAGGTCTTGACCCGGCCAGCATCTGTTTCCCTTTGCGTCGCGAACTGCGCAAACGCCATGGAGGACGAATACGGTTCAGCATGGGGATGGTGGAGGAGGTCGACACCGTAAACCGCCGGGTTGTCACTCCGCTCGAACAGATTCCATATGACATACTGGTGGTCGCCGCCGGCACCACCAACAATTTCTTCAATATGGATAGTCTCGCCGACAAGGTCTACACGATGAAATCCACCGCCGAGGCTTTGCGTTGCCGCAATGACATACTCGCGTTGCTCGAACGGGCATCGGTCGCCAAGACCCACGAGGAGCGAAAGAGCCTTCTGGATTTCGTGGTTATCGGCGGTGGCCCCACGGGGGTGGAAATCGCCGGGGCGATAGGGGAGATGAAACGTTATGTCCTTCCCCGCGAATATCCGCTCATATCGCAGGATGAGATGTCGATAACCATTGTTGAGGGGTCTGACCGGTTGCTGCGCACAATGTCTGAGGATGCATCGGCGGCCGCACTCGATTCGTTGCAGTCCCTGATGGTAAATGTCAGGCTCGGAACCAATATGAAGGATTACCAGCCTGATAAAAACAGGGTGGTGCTTGCCGATGGTTCCGAACTTCCCGCCTCGATGGTGATATGGACGGCGGGAGTGACTTCGACCTCATTCAACTGGGTCATTCCCGACAGGGACACCACGAAGGATGACGCAACAGCCATGCCCGCTTTTGTGGGATATGGAGGACGGTTGAAGACCGATGACCATTGCCGCGTGGAGGAATTAGCTGATGTCTATGCACTCGGTGACATATCGATTATGTCAGGCGATCCGGGGTTTCCGACAGGTCATCCCCAGCTGGCTCAGGTGGCATTGCAGCAGGGGAAACTTCTTGCCCGCAATCTCAACGCCGCAGCCCGAGGGAAAATGTCTGGTGTGAAGCCGTTCAGATACAACGACAAGGGTTCGATGGCCACAGTGGGTCGTAACCGTGCGGTGGTTGATCTGCGACATCTCCATTTCCACGGATTCGTGGCCTGGATGGTATGGATGTTCATCCATCTGATTTCGATTCTCGGAATGAGAAACAAAATCACGGTGCTGGTCAACTGGATATGGGCTTATTTCAATTACTCCACCTCCTTGAGACTGCTGATTCAACCCTCAAGACAGCCCGACAACAATGACCTCGGAGCATTCAGCCATCATAAGGAATCACCTGAGGAGGGCTGACTCCGGAAGATGCGCCCCACGCAGGAATTCCGACGCGGTCATAGCCTTCTTTCCGGCAGGCTGCAGGCGGAGAATCTCAATGAGACGGCGGTCACCGGCGACGATTGCCAGCCGACGGTTGTCGCTGATAATAGTGCCCGGAGTCGAGCCGTCCGGTGCTTCCTCCTGGAGGACGCGTGTCTCAAGTATTTTGAGATTGTAGACTGCAGGTGACTCTGCGGCAGTCGCGTCATACAGTTCTGACCACGCGCAGGGGTAGGGGGAAAGACCACGGACAAGGTTGTGGATTCCGATAGCGGGCCGCGCCCAGTCGATATGACAGGTCTCCTTGAAAATCTTCGGGGCCGGGGTGGCCTCCTCTCCCTGAGCCAGTAGTTCCTCTTGCGGGATTGTCACCAGGTCACCTTTGAGGATGTGGTTCACTGTGTCGAGTGTCAGCCGCGCTCCAAGGTGCATAAGTTTGTCATGCACATCCCCGACATTGTCGGTGGGTAGGATTTCCACCCGTTCCTGGGATATGATGTCGCCGGTGTCTATCTCATGCTTGAGGAAGAAGGTGGTGACTCCCGTCTCGGTGTCGCCGTTGATTACCGCCCAGTTTATGGGGGCGGCTCCACGGTAACGGGGCAGCAGGGCGGCGTGGAGATTGAATGTTCCGAGCCGGGGCATCTGCCAAACCACTTCGGGGAGCATCCTGAACGCGATGACAATGAACAGGTCGGCCCGGAGACTTTGCAGTTCGCTGACAAATTCAGGATCTTTGAGCTTGACGGGCTGCATGAGATGCAAGCCATGCTCCTTGGCGTAAAGTTTCACAGGGGATTCAAACATCCGATGGCCACGGCCGGCAGGTTTGTCAGGCATCGTGACCACTCCGACTATGTTGAAACCCTCCTTGACGAGAAGGTCGAGGCTCTCGACGGCAAATTCGGGTGTGCCGAGAAACACTATTCTGAGATCTTCTTTTTTCATTGCTCTTCTTTGGAAATTGAGGTTTCAGGGGCTGTCTGCCGGTCATTCGGCGATAGCCCCGGCGGCTTGCCACAACGGATCGTCGGGCACGGGAGCTGTCAGAGAGATTTTCTCTTTGCTGACCGGGTGTATGAACTCTATGTGACGCGCCATAAGGGATATGGAGCCGTCGGGATTCGACCGCTTGTCGCCATATTTGAGGTCACCCTTTATCGGACAGCCGATTGAGGCGAGCTGCACCCTTATCTGGTGTTTCCGTCCGGTCAGAAGTTCTACCTCAATCAGATGATAGCGGTCGAGTGAGCCGAGAAGCCTGTAACGCAGGCGAGCCTCCTTGTAGCCATCTTTGGGGGTGAGGGAATATAGCGACTTGTTGGTTTTCTCGATGGTCTTGATGTAGCCTTTGAGTTCACCGGACGGCTGGGGGGGAAGATTGCGCGACAAGGCCCAGTAGGTCTTGTGGACATTTCCGTCGCGGAACATCTCATTGAGACGAGCCAGGGCTTTCGAGGTCTTGGCGAACACCACAAGTCCCCCGACCGGACGGTCGAGACGGTGGACAACCCCGCAAAAGACATTCCCGGGTTTGGCGTACTTCTCTTTTATCCATTTGCGAAGGGTATCGACCAGCGGTTCGTCACCGGTCTTGTCTCCCTGCACAATCTCCCCAGGAGCCTTGTTGACCACAATGATGTGGTTGTCTTCGTAGATTACTTCCATCTTACAGGGGTATAGTGTCAGTCGTCGAAATCCTCCTCATCGAAATCGAAATCCCAACCATCCTCAGCCTGCCATGACTGGGAGGAGGGACCGGTGTAGATGTCGTCAGTGAAACGGGCCAGCTCGCGTCCTTCGCGTTTAGTCGGACGGCCAAGCCCTTTTCGGCGGTCGATGAATCCCGAGATGCGGATGACATCCAGGAGGTCATATTGCTCTTTGGGTGTGATGTTCTCGAGATATTCCGGCACGAGCTTCGCGCCGAGACGGTTTTCGGTAAGCGCAAGCACCTTGAATGAGTAGGTGATCGGTGGTTTCCGAACAAGAATCACGTCTCCGACATGAATCATCCTCGAAGGTTTGGCGATTACCTCCCCGCCCGGGGTGGAGATGGCCACACGTCCCTTCTTGCAGGAGTCGGTGGCCACGGTGCGGGTCTTGAATATCCTCATCGCCCAAAGCCATTTGTCTATCCTGACTTCACTTTTCATAACGGATTATTTATTGTTGAAATCACACATGGCTGTCTGCAGCCCGGCAAGTACATAGGTCTTTATGGCATCCACGGCCACCTCTGTCCTTACCGGCAACTGCTGGCGCTGGTCGAGGGTGAAATGGCCCAGCACATAGTCAATCTGGCATCCGCGAGGGAAGTCGTTGCCGATTCCGAAACGCAGGCGCGGGTAAGCCTGTGTGCCGAGCATCTGGGCTATGTTTTTAAGTCCGTTGTGGCCGGCGTCGCTTCCGGAGGGTTTTATGCGGATGGCTCCGAATGGGAGGGCTATGTCATCGACAAGCACGAGTATGTGGTCATTCTCGATTTTCTCTTTCTCTTTCCAATAACGCACGGCGTTGCCCGAAAGGTTCATGAAGGTGGATGGTTTAAGTATCACCACCTGTTTGTTTTTCAGCCGTCCGCGGGCCACGTCGCCGTAGCGTTCGGTGGAGAAGCTGAGGTTGAGATCCTCGGCGAGGGTGTCGGCGATACGGAAGCCGATATTGTGGCGGGTGCCTACATATTCCGGTCCGATATTGCCCAGACCGACTATCAGGTATTTCATTGTCAGCGTGATTGAGTCTGTTTGTTTCCCCTCAACGAATTAAAATCAGAGAGGATGCCTGCCGGCGCGGGGAGCGCCGGGAGGGGCATCCTCTCGGTAGGTTTTGCAGGGAAGATTACTTCTTGGCTGCGGCGGCCTCGGCTGCGGCGGCACCACGGGCGGCGCGGGTCAGCTGAACGGCGCAGACAACTGCTTCCTTGGGGGTAACCATTTCGAGACCTTCAAAGTGGAGCTCGCCAACCTGGAGGGTCTTGCCCAGACCGAGGTGGTCAACATTGATGACCAGACGTTCGGGGATTTCGGTGTAGGGAGCGCGAACTTTGATTTTCTTCATCGAGAGGGTCAGCTTACCACCGGCTTTCACACCTTCTGCGTGGCCTTCGAGCTTCACGGGAACAGACATAACGACGGGTTTGTCTTTCTTCACTTCGAGAAGGTCGATGTGGAGGATGTTGTCCTTCACGGGGTGGAACTGCACTTCGCGGAGCACAGCCACTTTCTTCTCGCCGTTGATGTCGAGGTCGATAGCGAAGATGTCGGGGGTGTAGATGAGCTTGCGGACAGAGTCGTTGGAAAGAATCAGGTCGGTGGTGATGATGCCACGGCCGTTTTCGATTTCAACGAGCTTCTCACCCTCTTTGAGGGTGCCCTTGAAAGGGAGTTCTACGATTTCACCGCCATTGAGGACAGCGGGGATTTTGCCTTCTGCGCGGAGCGCCTTGGCGGCTTTCTTGCCCAGGTCTACACGGGGAGCAGCCTTCAGTTCGTAAGATTTCATTCGATTGAGATTTTTTGTGTTACTCAAAATTAAACTAATAATTTCCCATCACACGGGATTTCCGGCAGAGCCGGAAGGCTTCCTTCGGAGAGCGTTTCCGCCCTTCCTCCAAAAACCGCCGCAAAGTTACAAAATTATTCCTGCCCCCGCAAGTATATCCGCTCCAATCTTCTCAGCCCTGTGAAATAAAATTCACCGGCTGAGGATTATTGCTTGTCGGAGGAATAAAGGGCAGCGGCACGGGGATAGGAGTCGAGTATGGCTGTCGGGCGGCGGTTGCGGAAAGCGCCGAGCGCATACCCCTCCATGGTCCCGTCGGGACATTCGACCTGGAAAGTCTCGGGGGCCCAGTAGAACACGCCTGTGCAGGCTCCGTCAGCGTCGTTTATCACGGCGTCGAAGAGGGAATTCATGAACTCCAGCCCTTCGGCAGGTTTGGAGGAGTCAACGCCGGTCTCGACAATCATCACGTCGCAGCCATATCGCTGGTTGAGACGGCGGATGTTGTTGATGGCGTCGCGGAGGGTTGATGCGGCATCAGGTTCGTGGTCATACTTGATGGCCCAGTAGGGGTATACGCTCATGCCGATGATGTCCCATTTCCCGTCATTGGCTTTCAGTCCGTCGAAAATCGTCTCGTAGGTCGGATTGTCAAAACCGTTGTCGAGATGGACTATCACTTCGGCCTCGGGATAAACGCTCTTTACGGCGTCATATCCGGCAGTGGTCAGCGCGGCATAATTGGCGATGTTTGACATGTCGCTGACATCGATTTTCCCCATTGGCCAGAGGAAACCGTTGCGGGTCTCGTTGCCGACCTGTACCCACTTGACATCAATTCCGTTCTCTTTCAGGTATCGCAATGTGGAAGCGGTATGGTCGGCCAGGGCGGTCTTCATCTCCTCGAGGTTGAAATTTTTCCAGGCCTCGGGGATGTTCTGCTTCTCGGGGTCAGCCCACCAGTCGGAGTAATGGAAGTCAATCATGATTTCCATCCCGAGCTGCTTGGCCCGTCGTGCCATTTCAAGGACATCCTCTTTCCCGCTCCAGCCTCCGTGGGGATTCACCCAGACACGCAGGCGGACGGCGTTCATTCCGTAGTCTTTCATCAGCCGGGTGTTTTCCCGTTCGTTGCCGAGGGTGTCGGTGGAGTAGACGCCCCGCGCTTCATCGTGGGTGGTGCCGCTGATGTCAGCTCCTAACCATAGTTCACGAGGTTTCTTTGCGTCGGAGTGGAGTGCGGCTCCAAAAAGGAGTGCGGCGGCAAGTATGCCGCGTAAAGCGAATCTTTCAGTTTTCATGAGTGTAAGGTAAGTTTTATGCAAAACTACGAAAAAATCCGTAAATTTGCACTCTGAAGCCAATCCATTATCGTCATATGAACAAAGAAAACGCAGTCAAATTTCTCAGTGGAGCATTGATGGCAGGGGGATGTATCGGCATCGCCGCCACGGTATATCTTAAAATCGGCGGGGTAGTCGGCGCGGCGATGTTTGCCTTCGGGCTGATTGTCGTGGTGGCGATGAAACTGCCGCTTTTCACCGGGCAGGCGCAGCATGTATGGAGTCGCGATGGACGGGAATACTCTCTGTTGGGACTGATGCTGTTGCTTAACCTTGCAGGCTGTTTCATACTCTCGGCGTTGACTTGTACACCTGAAATGACCGAGGCTTCGCAGGCAATCATAAACGCCCGGCTGGCGAAAGGTCCTCTGATGTGTGGGCTACTTTCAATCCCTTGCGGATTCATAATGACGGCGGCTGTCCGTGGTGCGGGTATGAAAAACAACTGGCTCCCGTTGCTTTTTGGAGTGCCGGCATTTATTATATGTGGTTTCCCACACTGTGTGGCCGACTCATTCTATTACGCGTCCTGCGGACGGGATTTCCTGCTTTCCAACGGTTGGAGCCTTCTTGCTGCCTATCTACCGACCGTGGTTGGTAATTTCCTGGGGTGCAACCTCTACCGCCTTGTCGTCGGGATGCCTGCGTGGTTCACTCCTGTGACAGATGATACCCACGTCGCCACCAAATCCGCCGAAGCTGCTCCGGATGTGGAGAATGCGTCCACAGCCGTTCGTGGGAAATAACCATATGTTTAAAAACATCTTTTTGATTCGTGTCTTTGTAGATAAAGATGCGTAATTTTGCACATTAAATTTACGATATGTTTTGTGATTGGTTGAGGACAATCGCGTCCTGGCCAGTCTTATCTTACTTACTATTCATTCATCATTCATCATTTTTCATAATGAGGAAAATTGTTTTATGTTTGATGGCGGCGGGAGTCGCCTTCTCTTCATGGGCCGCAGGTGATGGGGTATCCATCGTCTCGGATCCATCCCCGGTCGTGGCGACGCGACCGGTGTCTATCACAATCACGACTTCCGATTTCGGAAGCGAGGTATATCTTTACACATGGGCTGTGACCGGCAGCGGAGGTTCCAAAGAAGCTGCCTCCTGGAGCAATGCCAATGTGGAGAAATACAGGATGTCCGGTTCGAATGGTGTCTATTCCTATACCATCCAGGACATCAAGTCGTTTTATTCGCTCAGCGACAGTGAGGTGTCAGATCTGGCGAAAATCGGTTTTATCGCCAAGACCAAAAATGGCAAACAGACTGAAGACTGTTTCGTGAATGTCATTCAGGCTCCTGTGCAAAAATATTCGGGAGGTTCAGGAACAGCGGCCGACCCCTATATTCTGGCCACAACAGCTGATCTAAAGGACTTATCAACCGCAATGTCTGATTGGGACAAATGTTTCAAAATGGAGGCTGACATCGTGGCTGCCGGTATCACCAAACCTGTCGGAGACAAGGCTAATCCTTTCAAAGGTGTGTTTGACGGCAATGGCAAGAACATCAGCAGCCTGAACCTCACTTCCACCACTTTCGGGGAAGGTACCGGGTTGTTCGGAACTGTCGGCGAGGGTGCGGAAATCCGTGATCTCGGAGTCATCGACGCGACCATCAACGGAATGTGCTTCACCGGAATACTTGCCGGATATGTCAATGGGGGTACAATATCCCGCTGTTATTCTACCGGAACTGTCAAGGCGACCTCGATTTGTGTGGGTGGTCTGGTAGGAGAGAATGGCGGAACAATATCCGACTGTTATTCTGTCGCGAATGTCGATGCCCGGACAGATTACGCTGTCGGAGGCCTGGTAGGAAAGAATACCGGCTCGATTGCCCGCACCATCGCGTCGGGGGATGTTGCCGGATATGATTATGTCGGCGGTCTGGTAGGCGCTAACTATGGAAGGGTGAGCAATTCGGTAGCCGTCAACGGTTCGATTGCCTCCTCAAACAATTATGTCGCCCGTTTTGGTGGAAACAACAATGGACGTAATATATCCCAAGGTAATTTTGTATGGGATTTGATTGCACCCGAAAATGGCAGCTGGACTCGACATGGCGATCATGCGACAGCCAAGAAGTCCAATGAGCTGGCATCGGAAAGCACTTACAAGTCCATCACAGGTTGGGATTTCGACAATGTCTGGGTATGGCGTGTCGAACCTGTAAGAGCATCAATCGCGGCTCAAGGTCCGGTTCTGCGTTCATTTGGTGAAAGTCAGCCTTATATCTTCCCCGAGGAGCTTTTCAACACGATTTCCGGAGTAGAGGTTGTGGAATCAGACGGCGTGAAGGTTTCCGTCTCTCCTAACCCGACTGAGGGGCTGCTTTCTGTCTCGGCGCCCGCTCCTGTGACCTCCGCCCAAGTTTTCTCGCTTGGAGGACAATTGGTGGCAAGTGTGGACGGCGGCGAGAGCAAGGATGTCACACTCGATATGACGGACTGTGCGGCCGGTGTGTACCTGCTGCATGTCGAAATGGCGGGTACTGCTCCTGTCATCATCAAGGTAATCAAGAAGTAATCCAACATCAGTAACAAAGATGAAAATTTCATATTCAATATCCGGCACCTTGAGGTCGCTTTGTGCGGGGGTGCTTCTCGGCGGTTCGGCATTTGTTTCCTCCGCCACAACAGACAGCGGCAACGCTTCGCTCGACGCGCTTGAGATAAAGGTCGACGGCCAGAACATTGTTGCAAGTTTCTCTCCGGAGACTGTGGTTTATACAGTGGAGGCTGAGAATCAGCTTCCCACTTTGGCGTCATTCTCTGCCGCTCCCGTGGCGTCAGACGCCACCGTTGACATCACTGTCAACGGTTCGACCTTAAACAACCATTCGGTGGCCCAGCTTGTAAAGGGTGACAACAATGTGGCTTTCAAGGTCACCAGCGGAAACGCCACAAAGACATACAACGTAAAGATTTCACCGGCCTCAAATGGACGCACCGTATATTTCAAGGGTGGATGGTCTAAGACTCCCTATGTCTACATCTATTCCGAGGGGACATCGACGACAATGCATGCTGGCGCATGGCCCGGCACTCAGATGAGCGACTATGGGAATGGATGGTATGACTATCAGCTCCCTGAAGAAGCTGATGCCTCAGCCCGTGTGATTTTCAACACAGGGGATGGTGGCAGCGAGCGTTATCCCGCCGATCAGCAGCCGGGTATGTTGCTCGATTTCCCCGGCAAGCAGGGTTGGTATCTCCTTTCAGAGAAGAAATGGTATGATTCCAATCCCGACGGCCCGCATAAACCGGCTATCACCGTTTCACCTGCCGGAGGACGAGTGAAAGGCAGTTCCGTGATTTCAATCAGTTTCTCCAACGACCCGACATCGGTTTCCGGAAGCTTCAATGGCCGTCAGCTGAATCTCTCCGCGACCTCGGTCACCACCCTCAATGTCGCCGATTATCTTAACGACGGCGAGAGTGCCCAACTGTCGGTATCCGCATCCAATGATGAGGGTGAGACTACCTTCTCAGCCACTTATAACCGTGACGATTCCCAGCCGGTGACCACCTTGACCGGAGATTTCCGCGAATTGTCGATATATCAGGTCATGGTTGGCTCGTTCCAGCATGGCGAAGGTGGTGCCACAGGTTATTCCGATATGTGGGGCCCGGAAGGACATCGCAAGAACGGTAACCTGAGAGGTATCATCAACGCGCTTGACTATATCAAGGAACTTGGAATGAACGCTATCTGGATGACCCCTGTGTTTGATTCAACCAATGGGCAGGGTGGCGAGAAGTTACAGGCGACCGGATATTTCTGTACCAACTACTTCAAGATTGATCCGAAGTTCGGCTCCGAGGCTGAGTTCGATGAACTTGTTGAGGAAGCCCATAACCGTGGCATCTATGTGATACTTGACGGTGTGTTTGGTCATCACGGCGGTGTGACAGCTGCTTCTCCCGAGGGCCACACCATCGATACCCGGGCCGGGACTGCCAATGTGCGTGGCTCAGACGCTGGCAATATTGCTTATCCCGGATCCCTCGAATATTTCAAGGAGGTAATCCGTTACTGGATGAACCGTGGAGTAGACGGCTGGCGTCTCGATCAGTGCTACCAGGTTTACCAGGGAGGACACAACTACTGGAATGACCTCCGCAAGGAAGTTGAGGCTGTATGCCAGGAACGTAAGAACCGTGGCGAGCAATGGGGTACTCTCGGATATATGGTCGGTGAGGACTGGACAAGTGCCGGAAATATCACGGTTACCCAGCAAGACGGTCTGAAGAGTGTTATGGATTTTGACGGCAAGGACAATCTTGTCGGTCTCAGCGCAGGTGTCGGCTCAATCGGTTGGTTCCTGTCATCGGACGCTGCAGCTCGCGGTTATAGCGACGCGGGTGTCAACCCCACCATTTTCCTGAGCAATCATGACACTTCGCGTGTGGGTGATTTTGTCGACATCAACAGCGATGTTGAGGGGCTGATGGCCCGTCATGCTGCTGTCGCCTGCTATTCTGGCCCGGCTTGCACCTATTACGGCGATGAAATCGGAGACAAGAGAGGCAACGGAAATCCTGACAACTGGGCGCGTACTTCGGGGCGTCTTGACGGGTTCAACGCCAATGAGCAGCGTCTCCATGATTATGTGGCCAAGGTGTTCAATGCCCGCGCCGCCAATCCTGCCCTCTGGCGTGGAACTGTAAGCCGTGACCAGCGCAACAACGGCCTTGAGGTAATCACCAAGACTGATGCCGAGACCGGCAACAAGGTAGTGGTGATTTTCTCCCAGACCAACCAGACGGTGTCTATCGGCGGCACAGGTGAAGACCTCATCAACGGCGGCACTGTCAACGGGTCGGTGAATGTTTCGGCTTGGGTTCCGGCATTCATCCGCATGCAGTAACGTACTCGATACAATAAAATAGAATCGGTGTGTCAACATTCATTTTGGTTGACACCCCGATTCTTTTTTAT
>URLF01000051.1 GCA_900548705.1 uncultured Porphyromonadaceae bacterium
CGAAAACAAAGAGGGGAAAATCTTCGTCGAGTCGCAAGGATGGTGTACTATGGCTGGAATCGGTCTCGAAGAAGGAATGGTGGAGAAGTCGCTCGACTCGGTCAAGAAGTATCTCGACTGCGACCATGGTATCGTCCTCAACAATCCCGCTTTCACGGAGTATGTCATCGACTACGGTGAAATATCAACCTACCCGGCGGGCTACAAGGAAAACGCCGGAATCTTCGCCCACAACAATCCATGGGTGATAATCGGCGAGACAGTCCTCGGACGTGGCGACTGCGCCTGGGAATATTACAAGAAGATTTGCCCCGCCTACGTCGAGGAACACAGCGACCTCCATAAAGTCGAGCCGTATGTCTATTGCCAGATGACAGCCGGAAAAGATGCCGCACGTCCCGGCGAAGGTAAAAACTCATGGCTGACCGGAACCGCCGCCTGGAACTGGTATGCCGTCACCCAGTTCATCCTCGGCATCCGTCCCGATTTCGACGGACTTCTGATTGACCCCTGCATCCCCACAGACTGGGACTGCTACCGCGTTCAGCGCCGTTTCCGTGGAGCCACCTATGACATCCACGTCCGCAACCCTCGCCATGTCAGCCGTGGAGTCACCTCCCTGGCCCTCAACGGCAACCCCGTGGAGGGCAACCACCTCCCCGTCTGCCCGGCCGGAACGGTCAACCAAGTCGAAGTAACGCTTGGATAATCTCCTCGTCGGCAGGCAGCCATTGCAACGTGCTCAGCCCCTTCGCGTCAAGCCATTTCGCGGCCTTGTGCTCAAGCAGTGCAGGCTCCGCTCCGTCAGGCAACGCGCATAAATAACAATGCAGCACCAAATGAAAATCCGGGTAGTCGAACTCCCTGACACAGAACAGTTCCCCTACCCGGATATCCGTGTCAAGTTCCTCCCTGATTTCCCTGACCAACGCCTCCTGCGGATTCTCTCCCGGTTCGATTTTCCCGCCCGGGAACTCCCACATCCCCTCAAACGCCCCGTAACCTCTCTGCGTCGCCAGATACAACCCCTTGCGTCTGATTATGGCCGCCATCACCTCTATCCTTTTCATAAGTTATCTGCTTTTAGATGTTTTCCGTGAAATCTTTCTGGGCTATCCCGCATAAATCAGCTTATTAGGCCTTATCCGTTCCTTCCCGTTATTCACGCAAATTTACGAATTTGTATTCATTTACAATACCGCGATTTCCCATAACTTCTTTCGAGATAGACCTCGAAAATTCGGCAGCTTGGACATTTGGGCTGGCGGATTCCAACCAACCCACCACCTCAAAAGTCCAAGTTGTCTCAATTCCCCAATCTCCCCATTTCTCCCATAATTCCCATTTACCCTTCCCAAACCTTTCCGGCCGCCACTATGATTCCGGAGGAGTCTTTCTTGATATCCCCCGATTCCAACCATCAAAAAAGATTCCTCCGGAATCCCTGATTTCCCACTATTTTACCGTGGGTTGCCGCTGCGGGTCGGCCCACAGGCCTCCTCTTGCGCCAACCCACGGCTATTCAGATAAAATATTCCTTCGGAATACCCCTATATCTACTTCCTATATATCTAACCTGGATATCTATCCCCCCATATATCTAAACTGCCGGAAATTCAATGGAACACGCAGTGTGTTGAAAAAATCATCGTATATTTGTGATATGGAAAAAGTATATAAATCAAAAGTCGCCAAATGGTGTCTTTCCGACAGTACACTTTTAGTACACGTCATAAAAAATAACGGCTGAAAATCAGATGATTTTCAGCCGTTTCAGTACCCGGACCCGGTATATTGATATGAAAACGCATGAAAATGAATAGAACCATTCGCAATGGTTATCAGATAGTTATATATGATTGGTTTTATATTCATTTATAGCCGTTTTCGATATTTTTTGCCAAGTAGTACACTTTTAGTACACCACAGTTGTTATAGAACTGTTAATGACTCTTTAATGCAAATTTACGAATTACTTTTGAATGTGTAAATTTGTGGAAAAGAAAAGTTTACACTTATGGCAAATATCAAGACAAAGAACAAACAAAACCCTAAACTACAGCAGTCCGTACTGAGCGACGGACGGGCCAGCCTTTATCTTGAGTTTTACCTCGGGCGAACCGAAACTCCCGTCGTTGATGATGACGGCAACCCGGTGTATTACACCGAAGGTGCGATGAAAGGCAAGCAAAAATACAAAATCAAGCATGACCGTCGAAAAGAAAATCTGAACCTATACATCTGGATTGCACCCCGTACCCAACAGGAGCGCATCCAGAACAAGAATACGTTGGCTCTTGCCGAGAAAATCCGATTTGAGAGAGAACAGCGTTTGCTTGAAGACCGGGAAGGCTACCGATTGAAGAAAGAGCGTATCGCCAACTTCCACGATTTCTTTCAAGAATACATAGACACATACACCAAAGCAGACAAACGCATGATTGAAATGGCTCATCGTCGTTTCCGTGCTTTTCTCAGCGAAACTCCGGCATATATGATGTATGACGGAATCATAAGACCTCAGCAACTGACTAAGGAAATGATGCTTGCCTTTGTAGAATATCTGAAAGCTCACGGCAAAGGTGAAGGCCCACAATCAGTATTCCAGCGTTTCAAGAAAGTCATAGCTTATGCCGTTGAAAAGGAAATCTTGTCGAAGAATCCTTGCATGGGTATTACCATCAAGGTTGACGAAAAGACTTTGAAGAAAGAAATTCTTTCTCCCGAAGAGATAGAAAGATTGATGGCAACACATTACGCCAATGAAAATCCTGTCATACAACGAGCATTTCTCTTTAGCTTATTCTGTGGTTTACGCTGGTGTGATGTAAGCGATATAACTTTCCGAAATATTGATTATGCCAACAAACTTCTGATTTTTGAGCAGAACAAAACACGCGGACATAGCTCGGCGAGTGGTGTGGTAATCCCTCTTAACGATGATATTCTATCTCTTGTAGGATACCCGGCGACAGAGGAAGAACGCGATAGTCTAATATTCCCGCTACCTTCTCATACCGCTTGCCTAAAGGCTGTGAAAAGATGGGTTAAAAGAGCTGGCATTAGCAAGCATATCACATGGCACTGCGCCCGTCATAGTTTCGGAGTTAATTTGCTTAATCGCGGAGCGAATATAAAGACAGTATCAACCCTTTTAGGGCATAGCAGCTTACGGCATACGGAAAAATACACACGAGCTAATGACGACCTTATGGTGAAGGCTATAAACAGCCTCGGCAGTGTCAGCTATGCAAGCCCCGAATAACTTTCCACGGGATTGAGTGTTATATGGTTGTAGATGTGAGCTAAAAAGCTTAACTTTGCATACGGAATCGCAGTCAAAATAATTTTGATTGTGGATTTTAGTGGTCGGACATCGGGAGGGATACCCGGTGTCCTTTTTCTTCTCATCGCCCGATTTCGCTCCACATTTGCATAATTCAAAAATTTTTCGTATCTTAATATAGCAATCCGACAAGGGTATCAGTCATTTTCAGTCCGGCGACAGTCAGACGCAGTCGCAAGGGTCTGAAAATTTGGATAATCCGTGTCGGAGTTGTAGTTTCGTTGCCACCGAAAGGAGAAATGACCGCCGAAAAGAAAAAGCAGGACGCATGGCGGAATAACGCGGACAAAGCCGGACACTGCGAACCATCGCGGATTTCTCCTTGTTGAAAGTAACGGAGCAATGGCAGCCGACGTGCCGGGCACAATGATTAAAACCGCTATGATGATTGCAGCGGCATCAGTGTTCCCCCTCTGCCGACCGCACCCTTGTGAAAGGTGATTATCGCCGATATAATCAGGCAGTTTCAAGACCGTTATCAACGCGGAGAAATCCGCACGCGATAACAGACAACCCCGTTATTGCCTTATATCCCGTGGCAAAAGCCGGGCATCAGAGCCGATATTTCAGTGATTTTCGCCATTTTGCAAGCACACGGACGAGTGTCCGATATTAGTTTAACCGCCGACCAGCCTTATCCCTCCGGGTGTAGTCATGGGCAGGAAGGCACATATTAACCCTATTGACAACACCCCACATCTGTATGATGACACCGCAAACGTTTTTAATCCTTAAAAGCCCATGCCCGATGCGCTAAACAATCCCCAGACCACTCAAACATCCACAATCCGAATCAACATGACTGACTTTTTGCATCTCCCTTTGGTGGAAGTCCTCAAACTTCTCGTAAGGGGGTCGGTGGAGGAATATCTCGCCGAAAAGGAAGCCAACGCTTCCGCACGCGCCGTTACCACGGCAAACAACGAATGTGAATCACTTGACATGAAGGGTGCTTTGGAGTTCCTCAACTCCAACGGCTACCCGATAAAAAAAGGACAGCTCTACAAGGAAACGAGCGCGGGAACCGTGCCGTTCCAGAAATTCGGCTCCAAGCTGCATTTCAGAAAATCAGAGCTGTTGCAGTGGGCGGAGGCGCGCCTCATCGACGGAAACGCCGTCGGTGTTCTCGTACCCGCCACAACAGGGAAAGGAGGGAGGCGATGAAAAAAGAAGAGAAAGCCGCAGAAAAGACCTCCCGCAATCCCTTTCCCCTTGATGTGCTTCCGAGAAAGATGCGTGAAATCATAGACGAGGCGAACACTACCCTCGGATTTCCGAAAGACTATCTCGCCATGTCGATGCTGACTGCGGTTGCCGCCGCTGTCGGAAACACACACAACGCCGAACACATGGCAGGGTGGCAGGAATATTGTATTCTTTTCGTCGCCCTCGTAGGTCGTCCGGGAGCCAACAAGAGCCACCCGTTGAGCTTCGCCATGCAGCCGCTCATAGATTTCGACGCGGAGCAGTCTGCAATCTTCTCCGAGGCTATGAAACGCTATCTCGCGGCGATGGAGCTGCCGCCTAAAGAGAGAGCCGCAAACGGTTATGAAACGAACCCGACCGAACCGAGGCGCGTCCGCTTCACAATGCAGGATGTCACGCCGGAGGCGGTACACCGCATACTCTCGGAAAATTCGAGGGGGCTGTGCCTATATGCCGACGAGCTTGCCGGGTGGTTCAAGAATTTCAACCGCTACAACAACGGCTCCGAATCGGAGTTCTGGATGTCGGTGTTCAACCACAAGGTAGCCATGTCCGACCGCAAGAGCAGCCAGAGCGGTGTGTTCATCCGCAATCCGTTCCTCTGCGTCATCGGCACGATCCAGCCCAAAGTGCTGGGCGAGCTTGCCGCAGGGAACCGCAATTCAAACGGTTTCACAGAGCGTTTTCTCTATGTGGTGCCGGACGACCAGACAAAGGCGAAATGGAACAGCGAGAGAAAATCGCCCTCATTCGACATCGTTTCGGCGTGGCGCGAGGTTGTCGGCAGACTGACCGGGATTGTTCCTGCGTCTGACACCAGCGGCGACATAGTGCCCGAAGATGTGCCGTTCTCGCCGGACGCACTCCAACGCCTCTACTCATGGCAGAACGAATCGACCGAGCGGTGCAATGCCGAGGGGAGCGATACGCTCACGGCGATTGCGAGCAAACTTGAAATCTATGCCGTGCGGTTCTGCCTTCTGCTCGCCCTCTCCGACTGGGCGTGCGGGGCAAAAAAGAAGAAGGCGATAGAGGCGGCGACCGTCGAGAGGGCAATCCGTCTGACGGAGTATTTCCGGGTAACGGCGACAAGGGTGCAGGGCATCATCGGCGAGGACGCGCTGACCGATGTGCAGCTTGCCGTGATGTCGGAACTGCCCGCCACGTTCACCACCGCCGAGGGAGTTGCCATAGCCGGGAAATGCGGAATGGCGGAACGCACGTTCAAGAAATTTCTGCGCGACAGACGGGGCGTTTTCTTCACCCGTGATGCCTACGGCTCGTATTCCAAACTTTGAATTTACCCCATGCACACCTTGCACTTTTGCACACTCCCGACCGTGCAAGAGTGCAAGGAATGCACGGGGGTTATCCCTGAATTTGAAATGATGACAACAGAGTTTTTTCCCGGTGTACCACTATACCCGTTACAGTGGTTTACCGCCCAGCGACCCATATCCGGGGAGCAGTCCCATCCGTGCTGCCGCGCACGGAAATTACAGCCATGCGGGAAATTCCTTAGCATATTAGGGAATTTTCCGAGCCGCATATCGTTCCGATACGCTGAAAATGTCCCCAATATGCCAAAGAGGTCAACCCCTTTGGAATCCCCGCGCCAACGAGGGCAGAGCCGGGCTTGCCCGGACTATGCCGAGTGCAGCCGGGGAAAGACCGTAGGTCAATCCCCGGAACGGCTTAACAGAAAGCCGTACACTCCGATTGCTCCGCAACTTAAACTCGTCCGCCTATGAGCTACGCAGTGTTCCACATCATCAAGGCGAACTCGTCTTTGAACTCGATAGCCAAGCATATCGAGCGCAGCTCCCATCCCGACAACGCAGACCCGGGGCGGACGCACCTCAACCGCTACGGTCTGGTCGAGTATCCCGACGGGATAACCGGGCTTGCGGCGGCTGTCGAATACCGCATAGCCAACGCCGGGATAACCCGAAAAATCTCCGACAGGCAGGTGCGCTGCCTCAACATGGTGATGACCTCCGACAACGAGGGTATGCAGAAAATCATCGACGCCGGAAAACTCGACCAATGGATAGCCGACAACATCAAGTGGGTTCGTGACACATTCGGCAGCGACAATGTTGTCGGCGCATCCCTGCACATGGACGAGCGCACACCGCACCTGCACATAGCGGTCGTTCCGATTGTCACCACCGAGAGAAAAAAGAAAGCGAGGGAAGCGGCGGTGAAGAAGCGTTACCGCACCAAGCCGACCAACCGCCCCCGGCTGTGTGCAGACGACATAATGGAGCGTAAGGCGATGAGCCGTTACCAAGACCTCTATGCCGAGGCAATGGCGAAGTACGGATTGGAGCGAGGTATCCGGGGTTCGGAAGCACGGCACATAGACCAACACGAATACTACCGCCAATGCCAGCGGGAGAAAGCCGGACTTGAAAAGGATGTTGCCGAACTCTCCACCGAGAAAAAGAAACTCGACAAGGAGAAGAAATCGTTGGAGAGCAAGGTCGGTCATCTTGAATGCAGCGCAATCGCCCTTGACGCTCAAAAGAAGCAGTTGAGGCAGGTAAACGAGGAAATCCGGCAGACAAACCGCGAACTCTATTCCGAGAACACCCGGCTGACCGAGGCAAATTCTTCTCTCGCCGCCGAAAACAAATCGCTTGCCTATACCAATGCCGGACTTTCGGAAGAAGCCACAAGACTTTCGGCACAGCGGGAGAATCTTGCAGCGGACACCGAAAGGCTGACCGTCGAGAAAAAGGCATACGAGGCACAGACCACCGAGGCACGGCAGGAGGCAGAAACCGCCATGCGTGAACGTGATGAAGCCAAAGCCGAGCGTGACGCACAACGGAAAAAAGCCGTCAGCAACATCGCCAACATCTTCACCGGGAGCAAGACCAAGCGGCTTGAAGCCGAGGTTGCACGGAAGGATAATGAAATCCGGGAGCTGAAAGACCGTGTCGAGGCAAGGGAGCAGGACTTTCGCCGTGAGATGTCCAACCTATCCGACAACCTCCGCAGACAAAAGGAGAGTGAAGCCTCCACTATCCGGATACACAACTATCTGGAAACCGACCTCAACACGTTCTTCCCCGATGTGCTCCCGATGTTGGAGGCGGCGAGAGAATGCCGAGAGGTCGGTTTGTCGGACACTGTAACCCGTGCATTGCTTGACCAGAAGCCGCGATATTTTAAGGAGGGAGCAACCATACATTCGGAAACATACCGTCAAGATTTCGATGTGTCCAACGCAGAGGTGCAAATCAAGCGCAATCCAACCGACAACAAATTTCACCTCCACATCAACGGTACCCGTGTGTTCCAGTGGCTCAAAGAGCAATGGCAACGCCTAAAACAAACTTTCAGCCGAGGACTTCGATACTAATCTACTAATAAAAACGGCTATCCACGCTAATTTGGCGAGATAGCCGTTTTTCATATTTTTGACTATTACTAATTAAAAAGAAATAGTAAAATTCATTGCAGGAGTGTATGATAGATTTTGGCCGAAGGTTGGTGCTGAGAGTTGAGTCACGCCCATGCTCATGCCTATCTTCTTGGCCTTGTTCTTATAATGATAGGCACTCACCAGAATCGGTATGCTTGCTGCCGTCAAACCAAGACCCGAATATATAATAATTGGCCCGGCTTGAGTTTTATCATGGTTAGAACCATGAATACTGCTCAATGCCAATGACACGATAGCCCCGACTCCGGTAGCAGTCATGCCAACGCTGAATGTAGTCCAGCCAACGGCACGCAATGCCTTATATTTGCCCCATTCCGGGGTATTCTTGTAGGCATCATTCATCAGCATTGGCGGGAGCTGCTGTGGACTATGACTACTGATGCTCGTCTGCACATCAGCCGGATTGTCGGCTATTGAGTTGTTTTGCGAGTACGTATAGACTGCCGATACAATAAAAACTATAAATACTAAGATTTTCTTCATGTTGATATTTCTCAGTTGGCTCGATGGAGATATTATTATTAGTGAAAGAAAACGTGAGCCAACTATGCCACGTCGTAATTGGAGGTCGCAGGAAACCTGCCGTGCAGATGTAACAATAGTGACCCACGCATATGCGTGAGAACCACTATGCTATCATTGCACGCTCGAAAAGTTCCTACGTTTCCAATTACAAGATAAGCATAACGCTTCTTATGTTTTCGAAATGTAATGGTTGGCCTTTGCCAAACCGAATACAAAGATACATACAATATTGCAGTTTACTATAATTCAAAGGCTAAAAAACGGTTAATTAATCAAATGGAATCGAATTAAATATAACTAACGCCACTTAAAAATCCTAAAACCGTTTGTTCCTCAATGGCTCGATTTTCGCCGATAGTACACTTTTAGTACACCTTGTAAAAGAGATAATGGCTGTAAATCAATAGATTAACAGCCATTATCAGTACCCGGACCCGGGCTCGAACCGGGATGGATTGCTCCAACGGTGTTTGAGACCGTCGCGTCTACCGATTCCGCCATCCGGGCAAAGAGGTCTGCCCCGGTAGATGGGGCTTTTGCGATGCAAAGGTAATAAGTTTTTGGTTATCGCGCAACTTTTTGTCGGGAAAACCGATTAGGGAGGGATGCTGATTCCCCGTGCTGGTGTCCGGATTACCGGGTCAGGACGATGTTCTTGTCGGTGGCGATGCGGCGCATATTGAGAATCGCGTAGCGCATGCGGCCCAGGGCGGTGTTGATTGAGACCCCTGTTGCCTCGGCTATCTCCTTGAACGACATGTTGCGGTAAAAACGCATGTCAAGTACCTCGCGCTGCGACTCGGGCAGCGACTCCATGATGCGCTTCACATCGGTATGAATCTGGGAAGTAACCATCAGGTCTTCCACATTCTCCTCCGAGAGGTCGCGGCGGTTGAGCACATCGGCATCCTCCTGGTCGGTCGAGATGGTGTTTTCGCTCTTGGCCTGGCGGAAAAAGTCGATTATGAGGTTATGGGCGATGCGGGTAATCCACGCCGAGAACTTCCCGGAGTCGGTGTAGCGTCCCTGCTTGATGGTGGATATTGCCTTGACAAATGTCTCCTGGAAGATATCGTCGGCGACATCCTTGTTCTTTACAATGTTGAAAATATAGTTGAACACACGGTTTTCGTGCCTGCGCAGTAGGGTGTCGAAAGCTTCGTTGTTTCCGTTGGCGTAGGCTGCGACCAACTTTTCGTCGGCAAGCCGGGTAAGGTTTTGCATTTCAGTCAGTGTAGTTTGGTTAAGTAGAATTTCCGGTCTATAGGCGTTGGTTTTTGAGTTGGTTGAGTTTTTAGTTTGGCCCCCGGCGCTGATTGCTCGCGGGGATGTGATGGACCATTGCAGTGTTCTATCTATGCAAAGTTACGAAAAGATGGGGATTCCTCAAAATGTCGAGTGGAAAATCGCCCCCGATTTAAGATTATTTTACACATCAAGGGCAATATACGGCCTTCTATGGCGTTCAAAGGCGCTTCGGGCAAGTAGGGGAAGATATTGCGCCGCCCCTTACAATCCTTTGAAAAAACGACACTGACCACATACTAAACCGCCCTCTCAGGCGTTATAGGTATGTAACCGTTCTTCACAGACGGCCCTTTCAGGCCGGTTAAAGTTTCCCCTTTCAGTTCAAAATTTGTAGCTTGCCTATGAAAAATGATTCTACTCACTTATTCCCCTCGGCGATGAAATCCGCGACTCCCCGTCACCGTCGTTCACAGGCTCTCTCGCCTCGCCGTTCGACAATCCTTTTCATCCGGCAGTTCGCACGGGCTTATAGCTGCGCCCCCTCTCTGCCCGCCTCGCTCGGGTCATTTGTCGCCAATTGAGCCTGGCGTGAAGCCAGACAGCCCGAAAATCCTTATGGATAGTGGCATTTTGCCGCTTCAATGGCGGAAGATATTGCAAAATGTGTGCCACGCCTGAAATTTTAACCCCGGATATTGCGTATTCGGGGGATTTTTTTGTAAATTTGCGCGTTGCTACAATTTAAGCGCCCGTCCGGCCCGCGTTGTCCTTGGTGAAAGACAGATGTGGACCGCCGCAAATTAAACCATTGAATGGATATGAAGAGAAAAATCCTGACGCTTGCTATGGCTGCCCTCACGGTGGCATCGGCTTACGCGGTTCCGGCCAAACGCCTGACCCGCACCGTCACCCAGCCTGATGGCTCGACGGTGACCGTCACCCTGACCGGTGACGAATGGTTTCACTCATATGTCACATCCGACGGCCTGACTGTCGATTTTACCCCCGAAGGCTACGCCGTCTATCGCTCGGCCGACGGTGTGAGTTCGGTGTATGTCCATGAACTCGCTGAACGTTCCGCCCAGGAGCAATCATTCATCGCAGCCCGCGCCACATCCCTGACCTATGCAGCCCAGCGTGCAGCTTCCCCCAAGGTGCTGGCCAGACAGGCTCAGCAGGCTACATTGAAAGCCCCCCTCCGCAGTTCCCAGGGACGAATCAGCATCGAGCAGCAAGACTCTCAGGTGCCCCACAAGGGTGTCGCCCATGTGCCCATTCTCCTCGTCCAGTATCAGGATATAAAATTCAAGGATGGCGACGGGGCCAACCAGGTATTCACCGACTTCTTTACCGGCGAAGGTAAAAGCGCGAAGGCATATTTTGATGAAGCCTCATTGGGCCAGTATGATCCCCAGTTCCATGTCTACGGCCCCTATACCGTTTCGAGAAATCGCGTATATTACGGTGGCACTGACTATTGGGGGAATGACGAGAAGCCCGGCCATATGGTCAAGGAAGCCATTCAGCTGGCCGATCCCGAAGTCGACTTTTCTATTTTCGACAACGACGGCGACGGCGTCTGCGATGTTATAATCGTCCTCTATGCCGGTGTCGGCCAGGCGTCGTCAGGGGTTGCCCAGGCCGTGTGGCCCTGCCAGTGGGATCTCGCGTCCTCCGGTGCGGGGACCATCTCCTGTGACGGCGTACGGATGACCAAGTTCGCAGTCTTCAACGAGCTGAACGGAACCCACAGAACTCAGATTGACGGTGTCGGCACATTCTGCCATGAGTTCTCCCACTGTCTCGGTCTCCCCGACTTCTATGAAACCACATATAATAATGGTTACTTTGGTATGGGGGACTGGTCTCTTATGGACCATGGTTGCTACAATGACGACGGTTACACACCCATCGGTTACTCCGCCTACGAGAAAGCCTTCATGGGGTGGATAGAGCTTGAGGAGGGAGTCAAGAACACCCAGTACACCCTCCCAGTGCTTAACGACGGCGACAATCCCGCCTCCAAGGCTGTCATTCTCACCAACTCCAAAGACAAAAACGAATACTTCATATTCGAGAACCGCGCCAGACAGGGATGGGATGAATACCTCTACGACGAGGGTATGCTCATCACCCATGTCACATACAGCGCGTCGGCGTGGAACAACAACACCGTCAACAACTACTCCCTCCAGCGTATGACCGTTGTGCCAGCCGACAACAAGCTTGATTCAAGCACCCAGACATCCGACCTCTGGCCCAAGAGCTACGCCACCGAGTTCACCAACACCTCCACCCCCGCCGCTCGCACCAATACCGGTTCCTTCCTCTCAAAACCTGTGACCGAGATTGAGCGCGACCCCCAGACCGGAGCTGTCTCCTTCTGGGTCGACAAGCAGCCTATCTCCGAGATTCCGACCCCCGAGCCTGTAGAACCGGTGGTTGAGGAAGCCGGCAGTTTCACCGCCTCGTGGGCTCCCATCGCTGTGGAAGGCTCTGATGTGACTTATACCCTTCAGGTCTGGCCAGCGGCCGGCTCTCTCCCCGCCCCTGCCCTGTGGACCGATTTCTCCAAAAAACTTGCCGGATGGACCCTCGCCGGGGAATACAAAGTGCTGTCCACCTCGATGTATCTCGGCACCGCGACCTCCGATGCCTCCCTGACCTCCGACAACACCGTGGCTCCCTCTGACGGGGCGGTCACCGTCGTGGTCAAGGCCAAACGCTACGGCACCGACTCCGACCCTGTCGTTGTCATGTCGCTGATTGACGAGGATGGCAATGTCGCCGCCACCGCCGAAGAGTATGTCGACAAGACCACCGCTTACTATTCCGTGGCTTTCACCGGCCTGGACGCCTCCAAGAGCTATAATGTCAAGATTGCCAACCGTGGTAAATCCAAGCGTGTGACCCTTTATTCCGCGATGGCTTTCGCCGGAGACTGCGCCGATTGCGACGACTTCGACTATGACAAGGCGTTTGCTGATGCCCTTGCCGGGCCTGCGGCTGCACCCTCCCGTGCGGAACAGACCACAATCGGAGACCGTATCACCATTTCAGGCATCACCGACACGTCATATAAAGTGACAGGCCTACAGGAAGCCGTTTACCGCTTCCGCGTGAAGGCTGTCCCCGTCGATCCCGAGAAGGGGAAGGAGAGCCTCTGGTCGGCCACTCAGGAAGTTGACCTCTCCACCTCCGGCATCACTGATGTCGTGGAGACATCCGGCCCACAGGCCGCGTACATTCTCCTTGACGGGGAAATCGTCGCTACGCCCGGTTCGCGCCTCTACTCCGTCGCCGGTGTTGAGGTTCAGCCTGTCGCCTCGGGCCGCTTTGCCCCCGCCCCCGGCGCATATGTGCTGGTGACCCCGGGATTGCGTCCCGCCAAGATTGTCCTCTGATACCCTACCGAAGAGCGGCGCGGTAAGCTCCCCGACCGTATGAATCCGTCGGTGTGCTGAAATCTCTCGTCGTTGAAATTATAGTGGTTTCCCCTGAGATTCCGGAGGAATCCTTTATCTGAATAGCCGTGGGTTGGCGCAAGTGCGAAGCTCCCTTGTGGGGCTGGCACGACGCGGTAACCCACGGTTGTGTTTAGTCAGGCAAGGGATTCTGAAGGAATCTTTTTTTGATGTTACCCGTTATGTCGAATATCGGAAAAAATTCCTTCGGAATCGTCCGAGTGATTTTTTTTACGCTGTGAATGAGTGATATAAAGGCGTAAAATCCCATTTTGGGTTTTAAATGTTAAGCACTGTAAAATGTTGTGTACAAGATATAATAGGTTGTTAATCAGGTGTTTAGTCTTATTGTGTGGCAGTTTGCTAAAAATGTTAATATTATATATTTTAACATAAATAGCAAATGTGGCAAAATATATGTATTTTTAGGATTGATTGAAAAAGTTTCACAAATATTTGCACGGTAAAAATTATTATCATAAATTTGCGGATGAAAACGGATATGTGTCCAATGGAACGGTTTTCTGCCTCAATGATGGCAAAATGTCGCGAAAAGGATGCCTGAAGTATCTGGAATGGATGAATCATCAAGTAGTTTAACCATAACAAACGTCCGAAATAACAAGGAATATCCCTCTCCCCAATCAGAAACAGAAAGACTTCAAAAACAATCATAAATCAATTTCCAAGGGAAAAGGATAAATAAAGGATTCTTTTATCCGCAAAATCCCGTTTAGGATTATTTAACTTAGAATCCATTCTAACCATTATGAGAAAATCATTATCTCTGATGCTCTCTGCGGCGCTGACCCTCGGGTCGGTCGCCACTTCTTACGCCGCTCCTTTGGCTAAGAAGGCTGGTGGACAGGCAATGAATAAGCCTGTCGCTGCAGCTCAAAAAGCACCCAAGAACGAGAAAGGCGTCCTCAGATTTATGAAGACCCGTCAGGTGCCCCAAGGAGTGAATGGCCTCCACAAAGTGCAGTCCGCCATAAAGGCTCAAAACAAGGTTGCCGTCAATTCGGCTACTTCGGCTCATCGCGTGGCTGCTTCGGGCATCACGTTGCGAGGTGCGGTAGAATTCGCTGATTCATGGGCATCCGGCGGTGACTTTGCCTATGGAATGTACTCTGTGCCCACTGTCGATGGTGGCGGTTTCGAGATGCTCGGTGCCACGGACAAAGCTTTGGGCATTGGTGTTGATGACAACAACGGCACATTCTATTCGACATACCTCGAGACCTTCTATGGGTATATCATTGGATGGGGTGTCGCTGCCTACGATACCGAAACCTGGGACCTTATCAGTGATACCTCGCTGGAGGAAATGTCTGTGATTGCCCATGCGATGGCTCTCGATCCTGTTTCGGGAGAAATCTATGGTACTTTCCGTGACGCCTCAGGTTCGGGTGTGACCTGGAAGAAGGCTGATTTTGAAGCCCTCTCGGCTACAGATATCGCTCCCCTTAATGTGTATTTGTGTGCAGTGGCTTGCGATGATAGCGGCCAGTTCTATGGCGTTTCCTCATATAACGAGGGTACGGATGAAGCTCCCGATTACAAACACGATCTCTACAAGATTGAAAAAGAGACCGGAGAATTGACCTTTATCGCACCGGTTACAGGCGGATATACCACTGTCTATCAGATTGGAGGTTGCATAAATAATCAGAACCACACTATGCTGATTACCGCTTCGACCGATACCGACGGTTCGCTTTGGGAAATAGACCTTGCCACCGGCGTGTCCACCAAGCTCGTTGCTTTTGCGGATGCCGAAGAGGTTACTTCTATTTATATCCCGAAGCCTGCCGCTGCTGATAAGGCTCCTGCGGCTCCCGGACTTGAGGTCGCCTGTGAGAATGGCGCAATGGATGTTCAGATCAAGCTGACCATGCCCACCACGCTGTTTGACGGCACTCCGGCCGCAGGCCAGACATTCTCTTATTCCGTTCTCGCCAATGGCGAGGAGGTGATGGCAGGCTCTGCTCTCGCCGGCGCGGAAGTGAGTGAGAATGTGGCTATATCCACTTCGGGCGTTGTCTCTTTCGCAGCTACCGCATCAAACTCAGAAGGTGCTTCTCCTAAGGCTAAAGCTTCTTGTTACGTAGGCAAAGGAACTCCCTCCGCTCCCCAGAATGTCGAGCTGACATGGGCTTCCAATATGGCTACGTTAACTTGGAGCGCTGTCTCCACAGCCTCCGACGGTGGTTATATCAATCCCGAGGATATTACATACACAGTCCTTGACAGCGAAGGCCAGGTGCTGGCTGATGGTCTCGCCACAACCACCTTTACAAAAGAAGAAAAAGTAAATCAGGCTCAATATCGCGACGTATATTACAGTGTGAAGGCCGTTTATGACGGAAAATCCTCCGAGGCAGTAGAGTCCAACAGGGTTGGTCTTGGTGTGCGCCGTCCGCCGTTCGCATTCGATATGACTGATCCCCTTCAGTTCGGTTATCATACCATTTTTGATGCCAACGAAGATGGCAAGACCTGGAATTTCAACGGCGGCATCACCCGTTATTCATACAGCTCGGACAATGATGCCGACGACTGGCTCTTCTCTCCCAACCTGTTCCTCTATAAGGATCACGCTTACAAAATCACAGCGAAGGTGTCCTCAAGCACAACCTTCCCCGAGCGCATTGAAATCAAGGCAGGTTATGGTCAGGCAAATGTAGGGTCGATGACTGCTACTGTTGTGCCCGCGACTGTGATCCAGTCTTCAGATATTGTGACCCTTGAGGGATGGCTCATTGCAGACAGAGCCGGTATGTTTGTCATCGGTTTCCACGCTATTTCAGATGCCGACGAACTCCATCTCAAGCTTCATTCCTATGAGATTTCCGCTCCTGTCGCAGGAACACTACCCGGTGCTGTGGAGAATCCCGTTGTGACCTCTGATCCCAACGGCGCACTCAAGGCAGACATCTCTTTCAAGGCTCCATCGAAGACAATCGCCGGCGCTGACCTGACAGGAGATGTGAAAGTCAAGGTGCTCCGCGGCGAGACTTTGGTTGGTGAGGTTACTTGCGCTGCAGGTTCCGACCAGAGCGTGGCAGATAACGATGTCCCTGAAATAGGCACCTATACTTATACCCTGGTTTCCCTCAGCACCGATGGCCAGGAAGGCCTTTCAACAAGTGTTTCCGCATTTGTGGGCCCGAAGACTCCCGCAGATATTGAAGCGGTTGAAATGACAGAGCCCACTCCGGGTACATTCGTCCTCAACTGGCCTGCCGTGACAATGGCTGCTGACGGTTCCGAATTGCTCCCCGCCAACGTGTCTTACAAGGTTTTCACCGTTACCACAAATGCTTACGGACAGTTGGCAGTCGGTGATGAAATCGGCGCTGTTACCGAACCCACTTTCACTTATAACACGACTCCGATTGAACAACAGGGATATTTCCGCCTCGCAGTCCAGGCGTTCAACCTTTCTGAAGGCAGCGAGATGCTGGCTCTGGGCACTGTCCTGACCGGTACTCCTTATGATATGCCGGTTGTCTACACAAATATGGAATCTCTTGACCATTTCCTGGGAATCGGCGGAGACGGCAGTGTCCAGATTTACACTCCCGAGACACTGGAAGGCATAGAGCCTTGCGATGACAGCGAATTTTTCGGTATACAGCACCAGTATCTCGATCAGTCATCTTATCTGGTAACCGGCAAAATCAATATCACCGGTGAGATGCCTGTATTCAGCTTCTATGTTTATTCCCTCACCGGGGCCGGTGATTCCGAGGATACCAACGAGAATATCGTGTCTGTGATCGCCGACGGCGAAGAGACAGTGCTGCGCACTGTTGTCAACAACGAGGACGGTATGGAAGGTTGTACCTGGAACAAAGTTATGGTTCCTTTGGACGCATACGTTGGCAAGACCATCCAGGTCAAACTGACTGGTGTATGCAAAGGCTATGCATTCAACCTCTATGACAATATCCGTGTATGCAACAACCTCAACCATGACCTCTCAGCCGCCATTTCCGCGCCCGCTACCGTGGAGACCGGCAAGGAGTTCAATGTGAATGTGGCTGTCGCCAATGAAGGCGCCGAGGATTCTGATTCATATACCGTCAACCTCTACCGCGATGGTGAGATTGTGGCTACTCAGACCAACCAGTATGGTTCCGCTTCCGGTGAGAAAGAAAACTTCACTTTCAAGCAGACCCTTGGCCTCACTGACGGAGAGTCCGCTGAATACAAGGCTGTCGTTGTCTACGAGGCTGATGAGAATCCCGACAACAACGAGACCGCTGCCGTTACTGTGGCGCGCAAGCTCTCCACGCTTCCCAAGGTTTCCGGCCTCGCAGGTGAACGCTCCGAGCAGGGTGTATCCCTCTCCTGGGATCCCATCGTCATTGGCGAAAAGGTGCCGACCGAAGTTACTGAAGACTTCGAGTCCGGCGAACCTTTCGCTAAGGAATTCGCTGACTGGACTTTCGTCGACCTCGATGGTGTGACACAGGGTGGTTTCCAAAATCTCGACATCCCGGGAGTTGTACATGGTCAGACCACAGGATCATTCTTCGTGTTCGACAATGCAGATGACGCATTCAATTTGTCATTCGCTACTACAAGTGGAACCAAATTCCTGGCAACTCTCTACAATTCGGATGACAGCCAGATTGACGACTGGGCAATTTCTCCCCTCCTGACCGGAGACGCCCAGACCATATCATTCCAGGCTCGCAGCTATTCGCCTCAGTATCCTGAACAGATTGAGGTATGGTACACAACTTCCGAATCGGTTAATCCTGAAGATTTCGTGAAAGTTGAAGCATTTGGGACCCAGACCGTTCCTTGCAATAGCAATCGCGACTTCACCCTCTATACCGCAGCCCTTCCTGCCGGTGCCAAGCACTTCGCTATCCGTTCATGCGCTGCCGGTTCGTTCATGCTTCTCGTTGACGACGTGACCTTCACCAAACTCGACGGATTCGACGGCGAGCTCAAGGGCTACAATGTTTACCGCGACGGTGTGAAGCTCAACGACGCTCTTGTGGCTGAACCCAGCTTCGTCGACACCGAGGCTGATGCCGAGGCTCACACCTACCATGTGACCGCCGTTTACGACAAGGGCGAATCCGAGCTTTCCGAGCCCGTGACCATCGACCAGTCCGGCATTGACGCAGTCCTCGCCGCCGGTATGAAGGTTGCTGTCGAAGGCAAGTTCATCGTTGTCACCGGTGCTGCCGGCAAGCTTGTCACCATCAACGCTGTTGACG
>URLF01000052.1 GCA_900548705.1 uncultured Porphyromonadaceae bacterium
ATCAGACATCGTGAACCCGGCAGGTGATGGCGTGGCCGTCGACATTCCCGAAAATGGGATTCTGGTCAGCCTCAAGATAGGATATGATGGCATATTGCCCCTCCTGGGCGGTGTCACCAAGTGTCTCCTTGATGGCTGTGGGGAGATAGCGTGAGGCCGGTTTTTCAGGAGCGAAGCCGACAATGTAATTCTCGTCGCTTTCCCATACGTTGTTTTTATAGAATTCTTCGCTTACCGACAGGTTCGTTGCTCCGGCCGACTCGGTGACCTCTTCGGGAAGACCGACCGACACGTTGTAGGTCAGACGGATTGATGAACCGTCAGTGTAGACCATGTATGGCGATGTCGCGGCCAGGAAGGCGGGCACATATTCGGCGGCTGTGATTTTGTCGGTGAAATATTTGTTGCCTGACAGGGCGGCCAAGGCCTGCGCCGCATCGTTTTTCTCGGCGATGGCCTTGTTTTCCTTGTTGGAGGCGATGGCGGCGTAGTCGGCATCAGTCAGGGTATATTCGATAGTCTTCACCTCGGTAGGGCGGAAAGAGGAATCGAATCCGTCGAGATGGTCGTTCCATGCGTTCTCATCGCATCCGGTCAGCGCTGCCATCGCTCCGATGGCCAGCAGCGGCAGATATATTGTTTTTTTCATCTCTGTTCTGTGGATTAGAAGTTAAGACGGAGCTTCAGGGCATATGTGCGGCCGAAGGAGTAGAACACACGGAAGACATTGTCCCATGCGCCCGGTTCTTCAAGTTTGCCCCATGCTGTGGTGACATAATGGTAGTCACAGAGGTTGTAGACATTTCCGCTCAGGCGGGCGTTGATGCCGCCGACCTCGAAGCTGTAGCTTGCCGAGAGGTCGAGCTGGTTGCCCCAGGGGATTCTCCAGGGATCAGGCACATTGAGGTCGGTGCCGGGATTGAAGTTGGAGGCTGTCACCTGGTAGTCGGAGTAGTTGCGGGCATGAAATGTCCAGTCGGCTCCGATACGCCATCCCTTGAAGGGACGGAAGGTGGCCGAGATGGCTCCGGTTGTCATCGCCGAACCGCCGACTTTCACACCCTTCTGGTTGAGCTTGGCCGAAAGATGGTCTCCCGACATGATACCGGAAGCAGGGGTGCCGTTGAGCGAGGATATGGGGAATCCGCCGGGGCCGTAGAACCAACCGGTGGGGTTGGAGTCCCATACATAGTCACCCAGTGAAAGCATTCCTTCGAGGGTGAACCAGGTTGTCGGCTGGTAAGTGGCGGCGATTTCTATACCCATATGGCGGGCGTTTACACCCTGCATGTTGAATGAGCCATACTGTCCGCTCATTTCGCCGAGCATCTGGACGGAACGTGATGTGGTCTTGTCCATCCACTTGGTGAAATAACCGTTGACATCAACGCTGAATACGGGGGAGTGGTAGCCATATCCGATTTCAAATGAGACAATCTTCTCATTGAGAGGATTCGGATTGACCATATTGGAATTTTGTGACGACAGGAACACACCGTAGCTGAAGAAGGGGACACGGCTGATATATCCTACGTTGAAGAACACGTTGTTGTGACGGTCGATGTTGTAGTTTGAACCGAGTTTGACCGACCCGCCGATGAAGTTTTTCCAAGGGCTCTTGGAGTGAGCCTCGTCGGCATAGAAGTGTTCGATACGCTGATATCCGGTATTGTTGAGAGAACCGGAGAGGACGATGTTAAGAGCCTTGTCGAGCATCGAGTATTCTCCCTGGAGGAAGATTCCCTCGTTGTGTGATACACCGTCGAAGTTGCGGTATACCACATCGCCGACCCCGAGTTTCTGGTTCACCCATTCCGTGTTATTCTTGTTGAAGACGGCTGAGCTCTCGGGAAGTACTCGTGAACGGTAATAATCGTCGATGTAATATTCGCCGTCGAAAAGGTCGACGATGGTGGCCTTGTGGAACGCCTTGTAATAACGCATGTCGATACCGGCGGTCAGGTTGAGCTTGTTGTCAAGCAGGAAGTGTTTGTAGGTCGATACCAGTCCATACCAGTTGTGGGAGTTCACGTTGTCGGCCAGCACCATGTTCGAGCCGGTCTCGGAGTTCATGTTCATCAACTGGATCTGGTCGTAGGCGAATGTGCCGTCGGGGTTGCGGAAGGTGGTGTTGAGCTTTCCGTCGGAGCAGCCATACCAAGAATCGCCGCTGAGGGTTGTTCCGTTGTAGCTTACCGAACGTCCCATACCCTTGTAGCCACCGCCATTGGCGAAGGAGGCATACAGCACGGTCGCCAAAGAGGAGTGGTCGTTGATTTCCCAGATATGGTTGAGTGAAAGCTGGGGTTTGTGGTAATGGTTGTAGTTGGCTCCGGTGGATTTCTTGCCGTTGAGCAGGTAACCGAAGGAAGGGTTGTAGCGATACTGGCTTTCGCCGTCCATATACTGCTTGGCTGTGGTTGCCCATCCCTCGATGGTAAGTCCGTCATATGAGGAACGCTGGGCATGGGTCTGCGGTGCGCCGAAGGCGGTGAACGAAAGCTGATGGGCATCGTTGATGCGCTTCGACACATTCAGGAAGTAGTTGTAGGAGTTGTACCAGGTGCCCTGCACATAGTTGTCATCGCTCCAGCGGCGAGAACCGAGAAGGGTTACGGCCCAACCGTTTTTCATCAGGCCGGTTGATACCTTGAGCCCGATCTGGTTCATGCCGTCATTTCCCATACCGTACCATACGGAGCCGCCTCGCTTGGCGTCGAGGCTTTGGGTAGTGATGTTGATGGTTCCTCCGACAGAGGGGGCTGAAAGAAGTCCGGCACCGAGTCCGCGCTGAGTCTGGATAGAGGTGGCGACATCGCTGAGACCTGCCCAGTTGCTCCAGTATACACCGCCCCATTCCATGTCGTTGATGGGAATACCGTTGATCACGACAGCTACATTCTCGCTCTTGAATCCGCGCATGTTGGTCTTGGCGTCGCCGAAACCGCCTCCTTCTTTGGTTGTCCATACACCGGGGGTGGTCTTCAGCACTTCGGGGAACTCTTGGTTGCCGAGTTTGAAGTCTATTTCAGCAGCGTTGATTTGTGAAAGGGCCACCGGGGTTTCGCGGGTGCGGGCGAGTGACTGGGTCACAACCACATCGGCGAGCATCTGAGACTCGACCTCCATGGCGAGTGTGCCCATATTCTGTTTTGCCCCGACAGTGAGCGGCTTGAAGCCGATGAATGTCACTGTCAGGTCACGTGTGCCGTCGGGAACCTGCACTTTGAATTTACCGTCGATGTCGGTTACTCCCAATGCTTTGCCTGCGGCGGTGGGGATGGTCGCGCCGGTGACAGGTTCGTTTGTGTCATCGACGACAATACCCACTGACGTAAACGCGCCAGGCGCGGCGATGGCCACGATGTTGGCCAGCCACAGCGCGATCAATGTTGAAAGTAGTTTTCTCATTACGTTGTGAAATGATGGATTATAATGATTGGTATGTGGTCAGGATATTTGAGCGTTTTGTAGTTTTTAAGACTACCGTTAAAAACTGTTGCAAAATTACGCAATCATTCCTGTCCGTACAATAGCTGTACAACACATTTCACAATTTTGTAATGACAAAAAGAGGATAAAATCAGTTCGCTCCGTCCTCAAAAGGCATTTCGGCCATATCTTTTATTTCCTGCACCTCCTTTTTACGTTGTGATGGCGGTTCGTTGTCGTTGCGCATTATCACATATTGCTCGTAATAGGAGAGAATCAGGGTAGTGAGCGGCAGGGCGATTATCATACCGATGAGTCCGAAGAGGGAACCCCATATAGAGAGACTGAGCAGGATGATGGCTGGATTCAACCCCATGGCTTTTCCCATGATGCGGGGCGTGAGTATGAGGTCGGCGACAATCTGGACAACCAGGAAGACGGCCATACACTCCCACCACTGGGTCCAGAAATGGATTCCGCTGTTGGCCGAGTCCACCAGGCATAGCAGGGTGACAGGGATAATGGAGAGATACTGGCAGTAAGGTATCATGAACAACACGGCTGTTCCCAATCCCAGGACAATGGCGAGCGGCAACCCGCATATCGAGAACCCTACGCAGTAAATCACGGCGACCACGCAGGCAATCAGCGCCTGGCCCCGGAAATAGTGGTTCATCGAATCCTTGATGTCGTTGCCGACCTTGTATGCCACAGGCCGGAAGCGGGGAGGCACGAGGAGCTTGAATCCGCGCATCAGCCGATCATAGTCGAGCATTATGAATATGACATACAGGAAGACTATGAGCCATGCCACAACTCCGAGAATCACATGCACTCCACCGTGGATGACTGTCATCCCCTTGTCGATGATGCTGCGTAAATCCTGCTGCATCAGGGTATGGGCCAGTTCCTCGAAATCTATGTTCTTTTTCAGGATGTCGTGGATTTCGGGAGGGAGGTACTGAATGGAGACATCCGAGTTGGCGTAATTGCGCAACAGGTCGGACATCTGGTGCATTTCCGTGATTACAGAAGGCACACAGAAATAGGCGAGTATCCCGAAGAAGACCATCGCTTCGAAGAGGGTAACGAATATGGCGGTTATTCTCCCCTTCAGATGTAGCAACGATCGGTTGAACTGCACGAACGGCTCAAATAGGTAGGCAATCAGACAGGCCACACAGAATGGCAGCAGGACATCTTTGAGCAGATCGAGCAGCCATATGATGAAAGCGAATATGACGCAGCCGATGAGCAGCCTGACAACGCGGTCGAATGTGTACGGACGGGAGTGTGGTGACATTTCGTGTCGATGAATTGATAATTGTGGTTTGCGCAAAGTTAGCAAATTATTAACAATTTTAGCCGAGGTTTTGCATGTACAACAAAAAAAATTACTACTTTTGCCAACGTAACGGGCCGGAACAGCCTGTCTTTTAAGTCAAACGAATATCTCAATTTTGATTCGCAAATCCTTAGACTGAAAATATGATGGGAAACATTAAGATAAGGCTCTCGGCACTCAATTTCCTTGAGTTCGCGGTATGGGGAGCATATCTGACCTGTATGGGCAACTATCTTGGCCGGGCTGGAATGGGAGAGGAAATCGCCTGGTTCTATGCTATCCAGGGAATAGTCTCGATATTTATGCCGACCCTTATGGGTATAGTGGCAGACAAGTTTATCCAGCCTCAGAGATTGCTCGGCTTGTGTCATCTCGTTGCCGGACTTGCCATGGTTCTGCTCTGCTGGCTCGGGATACAGAGCGCGATGCCCGACAAGACCCTCTTTATGACAGTCTACACTGTCAGTGTGGCGTTCTATATGCCGACTCTCGCGTTGTCCAACACCACCGCTTTCACGATTCTCAAAGACCACGGTCTTGACACGGTAAAGGATTTCCCCCCTATCCGCGTGCTTGGCACGGTGGGGTTCATCGTGACCATGTGGTTTGTCAACTGCGCCACATGGGAGGATGGTTCGTTTGGCTTCACTTTCGCCCAGAACGACGCGAAATTCCAGTACACCTATATGCAGTTCCTTGTGTCTGGCATCCTTAGCCTCGTGATGTTCGCCTATTGTTTCACCTTGCCACAGTGCAAGCTTGTCAGCAAGCCGAAGCAGTCGCTTTCGGAGCAACTTGGACTCAGTGCGTTCAAGCTCTTCAAGCAGCGCAAGATGGCTCTGTTCTTCATCTTCTCGATGCTGTTGGGTATGTCGCTGCAGGTGACCAATGGTTTCGCCGGTCCTTTCCTTACCAGCTTCAAGAGCAGCCCGGTGGCTGAAATCGCCAACAGCTTCGCGGCCAACAACGCCACTATGCTCGTCTCTGTGTCACAGGTCAGCGAGGCTCTCTGCATATTGTTGATTCCATTCTTTCTGAGGCGGTTCGGCATCAAGACCGTGATGCTTATGGCTATGACCGCTTGGGTGCTGAGATTCGGTTTCTTCGGCATCGGAAGCCCCACATTCCCCGGGGTGATACTGTTCTTCCTCTCATGTATCGTATATGGAGTGGCATTCGACTTCTTCAATGTTTCGGGCGGCCTCTATGTGGATAATGAGTGCGACCCGTCGAACAAAGCTTCCGCCCAGGGGTTGTTTATGCTGATGACTAACGGCCTTGGAGCCACAATCGGCACACTCTCGGCCGGCGCGGTGGTAAATCATTATTGCCACTGGTCGGATGGGGTGCTGGTCGGTGACTGGGACACCACCTGGTTGATATTCGCCGGGTACGCCCTTGTGGTGGCTGTGCTGTTCTTCCTTGTCTTCAAGAATCCTGAAAAGAAATCCAATGATATCTCGCTTGCCAAGGCTGTCGATGAGAACTCTCTTCCCGACGGTTTCGTTGATGACAAACAATGAATCTGAATTATTTTGATGATTAGGTTTTATTGTCCTGACATAGAAGAAAATCCCTTGATGCCCGAGGTGGAATCGGGCCATTGTGTCCGGGTGTTGCGCCATCAGCCCGGAGACCTGCTTGAGGTCGTTGACGGCAAAGGTGGGCTATACACGGTCCGCCTTGTCGACGCGCATCACAAATATGCGATGGTCGAGATTTTGGAGCGGCGTGAGCTTCCTCCATATTGGAAGGGGCGGCTCGTGCTGGCTGTGGCTCCGACCAAGAATATGGACCGTATGGAATGGCTTGTCGAGAAAGCCACCGAGGTCGGGATGGATGGGTTTTTGCCCTTGCACTGCCGTTTTTCGGAAAGGAAGGAAATCAAGCGCGAACGTCTTGAGAAGACAGCCGTATCGGCGATGAAGCAGAGCCTGAAAGCCGCGCTTCCCGATATCGGGGAGATGACTCCGTTCGCAAAGGTGATAGAGCGTTACCGCGATTTCCCCGGCAAGTTCATAGCGCATTGCGTCGATGACGGCCAACGCCATCTGCTCTCGCGGGAATATCGTCCCGGAGAGGATTCAGTAATTCTGATTGGTCCCGAGGGGGATTTCTCCCAGGAGGAAATCAGACTGGCGATGGAGTCCGGCTTCCGGCCTGTCTCGCTCGGCGATGCCCGGTTGCGGACAGAGACGGCAGCCCTGACGGCATTGCAGACCTTCCACATAGCCGGACAGATGGAGCCTTCGGCCGGCTGATATTATCTGAAACTTCATTACATATGACATACGATAAGAACATTCCTCTCCCTCAGTATCTCTCATCATCGGCCACTGGCAATTTCTTCCTGCTTGCGGGGCCTTGTGTGATTGAAGGGGAGAAGATGGCCCTGGAGATTGCTGAAAAGGCTGTCGAGCTGACAAGCCGCCTGGATATTCCCTATGTTTTCAAGGGGAGCTACCGCAAGGCGAACAGGTCGCGCATCGATTCCTTCACCGGCATCGGTGATCTGGAGGCGTTGAGAATCCTCCGTAAGGTGGGTGAGACATTCGGAATTCCGACAGTGACCGACATACATACCGAACCGGAGGCTGCTATGGCGGCTGAATATGTGGACATGCTCCAGATTCCGGCATTCCTCTGCCGTCAGACTACACTCCTTGTCGCCGCGGCCGAGACAGGAAAGATGGTCAACATAAAGAAGGGGCAGTTCCTCTCACCCGGAGCGATGGAGCATGCTGTCCGTAAGGTGCGTGACGCGGGTAACCCGAATGTGGCTGTCACCGAGCGTGGCACTACTTTCGGCTATCAGGATCTGATTGTCGATTACCGTGGCATTCCCGAGATGCAGCGCAACGGTTGCCCCGTGATTCTCGATGTGACCCATTCATTGCAGCAGCCCAACCAGACGGCTGGGGTCACCGGAGGACGTCCGGATATGATAGAGACTGTGGCCCGTGCGGGAATTGCGGTCGGATGTGACGGTATCTTTATCGAGACTCACCAGAACCCGGCTGAGGCGAAGAGCGACGGGGCGAACATGTTGCGCCTTGACCTGCTTCCCGACCTGCTGGAGAAACTTACCGTGCTGAGAATGGCTGTCAATGCCATCAGCAGATGATAACAGAATAAAGAAGATAGAAATGAAGAAATTCCTGACGGCTGCGGTTGTGGCCGCTTCCATATCCTCGATGGCGGCCCAGAGCCAGCAGTCAATCGACAATCCTATGACTCAGGCTATGCTTGATGTCTACGCCAAGGAACTTGAGGCCAATCCCAAGGATGCCGATATATATTTCCGCAGGGCTAACGAATATTACAAGTTCAACCAGTATCTGAGGGCGTTGGCCGATGTCGACAAGACCCTTGAATATGCCCCCGCCGGAAACCGTGACCTGAGATTCCAGGCATATATGCTCAGGGCTGACATTTACCAGATGCTTGACAAGCATCGTGAGGCGTTGGCCGACTTTTCCGAGGCTCTCAAACTTGACCCGACTTCATTCATGGCCCTTTACCAGAAGGCCAACGAGGAATACGCGCTTGGCGATTACTCCGCCGCGAAGGCTGATTACACCCGTCTCCGGGCAACCAACCCGCGCAGTGTGGAGGCCTTGACCGGACTTGCCCGTGTGGCTGTGAAGGAGAATGACCTGGGCCGTGCGTCGGAGTATATGGACGGGGCGGTGGAGATGATGTCGGCAGACAGTGACATATATATCCGCCGCGCGTCTGTGCGCCGTATGCAAGGCAACAACACCGGAGCTGTCGAGGATTTGCTGATGGCCATCTCGATAGACAACAATACCCGTGCGTTCCAGGAGCTGATTGATATGGCCAATGTCGATTATCCGGTGGTGATTTCAGCTATCAGCACCTCCATATCCTATGCGCCGCAGCAGGGGATGCTCTACTATATTCGTGGGTTTATCGCCCAGGCCCATGACCATTACGCGTCCGCCCTGGCCGACTACCGCAAGCTCATAGACCAGAATATGTATGAGTATGCCGGGCTGTATAACTCGATGGCGCAGTGTCAGCTCGCCTTATGCCGTTATCCGCAGGCTATCGACAATATAGACCACGCGATTTCGATGGACGGCGGAAAGAATGGGGAGTTCTATGCCACCAAGGCGCGTATCCTGTATGCCCAGGGGAAGAACAGCGAGGCGATGGATGCCCTGAAACAGGCTTCATTGAGGGGATACTCATCGACAAATATGGATGAGCTCCAGGCCCTCGTCGATTATGCCGCCGGAGATTTTGAAAAAGCCAACGACATCTATGCCGCGATGATTGTAGATCATCCCGAAGTGATGCGCAACTATATATACCGCGCATGGGTTCTGGCTGACGGTCTCAAACAACCTGCCAACGCCCAGACTCTTTACAACCGTGTGGTATCAATGACAGCTGACTCCGACAACGGCGAGAAGGCAACCTCCCCGCTGTCAGCCGTGCAGAGCTACCGTGGGTTTGCTCTCCTTTTCTCAGGCGACCGCCAGGGAGCACTGGACTGGGCGAAAGGATTGTACAGCGACTATCGCGACACAGACGGCTATCTCAATTCTGTACTCGCCTGTCTTTACGCCCAGGCTTCGGTTGCCGATCCGTCGATTTCATCTTCCGAGAAGTATGACCTGACAGCTTCGGCCATCAAGTCGCTTGAGCGTGCGCTCCAGCTCGGATATGGCAATCTCTATGAGATTACGAAGGCCGACACCGGTCGCGTGTCTCTCGCCCCTCTCCGTAATGACTCCCATTTCAACGCCTTGATAGCCCGCTACGCTCATCTGTTTGAATAACCCAACCGATTGAAATAGAAAAGTCGCCGCGTTCTCAGGAATGTGGCGACTTTTTTACTGATGGATAGGTGTTTTTCTCGAAGTATATGTAGGATGAATCAGCCCCCGGGCATCCAGTAATGGAAAGGTTGCTTGCGGCGGCTGATGACCCATTGGCGTAGCTGGTCGAGGGTGGTGATGTCGTGGTCAATCACACCCTCGTAATATTCGACACCGTGGATAGGGCCTTGGATGGAGTCCTCAGGGGGTGTTCCTTCCTGATAATCGGTGGACTCTAACTTCAGCCGGAGGATGGTTTCCCGTTGCTCGGGGGTGGAATGCGCGATAATCCTGTCTGCCATCTCCTCGAAGTACCCGTCATATCGGCTTCCTTCTACGATATGAATTACATCGAACTGCCACAGCTTGCCATTATGCCCTTCGTAAATGAAATGCCACGCGATGCAATGTTCGTCGGTCATCAGACCGTTGATACATTTGATTTCCTTCACCTTCGGATTTTTCGCTATTTTCGCGGCGATGGCGAAGCTGTCAGCTTCGGTGACAACCTGGGAATAGACATGCAGGTCGATGTCGCGATGGTTGGCCATCAGTCTCATACGCATTGACCCGACAATCTCCACTCGGCAACCCGCGTCGCGCCAGACGGTCGCTATGCCCGATTCCTTCAAGACTGCTTCTGCTTCGGCCTGAAACTCTTCCGACCTCTTTATGATGTCCTCTGCAGGGGGCATCTTAAAATCATTTTCCATAATTTGACAAATGATTTGCGGTTAAACAAATCCACAAAGTTACGGAAAATTCCCCAATTACAGACAATATAATCAGAGGTCTCCACGGGAGAACCTGACGGATAGGCCGATAGCTTTACCCAACAGCGGAGGGACGGCATTGCCGATCTGGACAAGCTGCTTGTTTTTCGGGCCTTCGAAGATGAAGTCGTCCGGGAATGATTGCAGACGGGCCATCTCGCGGGCGGTAAGGACGCGGGGGAGGCGGGGATGGATGTTGACCCCTCCGTGATTCTCCTTGATGGTGCAGGAGGCTTCATCCCAGGGGCATTTTTTCCAGGCATCCGAATATCCTTTGTAGAGACTTTGTCCCTCGGGCAGAGCGGCCATACGTTCAGCCATGTCCGGCCGGTGACGTGTGGGGACATGGTTGAAATCCTTGTTCTCAGGCATCGTCATCAGGTCGGCAATAGCGTTGCCTGTCGTGACATATTCCTTTGGGGAAAGGAGAGGAGTGGGGTGATAGTTAGGACGGTTTATCCGGTTGCCGATGAATATCACACGCTCTCTCTTCTGTGGGGTATGGTAATCGGCCGCGCAGAGAACCGTGACATTCATCTCATATCCAATTTCACGGAAATCATCCAGAATCTTTTGTTCGACCATCCCTCCAAGCATACTTCTTAACCCTTTGACATTCTCGCAGATGACAAACTCTGGTTGAAGATGACGGACAATCTCGATAAGTTCCAGATAAAGGGAGTTGCGGGGATCGTCGACAATGCGGTTGCCTGCCATACTGAACCCCTGGCAAGGGAAGCCGCCGGCGACAATGCTCAGCTGACGGCCCCGGAGTTGGCGGCTGACCGTCTCGTAAAACAGATGTTTGATGGCGGGGTCTTTGATGTCGCCGTTGACAAAAGGATGGTGGAAATTGCGCCTGTATGTCATACAGGCTTCCTTGAACCAGTCAAGGCCGCAAATACCTTCCAGTCCTGACATTTCCAGCCCTTTTGACAATCCTCCCGCGCCGCAGAAAAGATCGACGAATGTCATTTTGGATGGTGTGGGGTTTGCCCAGTAGGGGGAGATGTCACACCAGTTTACTTCTGCGGTTTTTCTGGGAGCTGAGATTTCTGAGGGGGCTTCTGATGGTTTAGAAACGCGCTGTGATTTTCCGGTCGCATTGTCATCCTGCATAAGTCTCTCCCGGAAGTCGTTGAAATCCTGTGGGCTGATAAGATAGTGGCTGCAGCTTTTTGTAGCCGGGAGTTCACCTGAGGCCACGAATCTCCTGACCGATTTCACAGACAGGTCGAGTTTTTGGGCAATATCGTTGATTGTCAGAAATTCTGGGGTCATATGGATATCTATCAGCCGTTGTGACATTGAACGGCGATACAAATTTACGCAAAAAATCAGAGATAGGGAAGTTGTCGGGGCTACGCGGGCAAACGGCAATCAGAACTAAAGTCCGTCTATGACAGAGGTGAGTCTGCCCGGTTCGCGTTCAAGAATGAATATCACGCTTGCCTTGCAACCTTTGTATTCCCGGGTTCGGATGTGAGAGAAGTTTTCGCAATAGGTCTGGTATAGCGGCCTTTTGTACTCCCATTCGCATCGGAGCTGCAGCTCGCGCCGGCAGTCGACAAATGAATGATGCACTATGAACAGCCTGTCCTGAAAGCGGTAGCGTACACCTTTGCTTTGATTTTCATAGTAATACTCAATCAGTTGCTGCGGATTGAGGATATGTTTCTCAATCTCCCGGTGAAAAGAGCGCGGAATTCTGGTGCCTTTGATGTCGAAATCGGTCTGACCATCAATGGTTATGTCATACCGTTGGTCAAAGGGATTTGGATTTGGCCGCACATTGTCAGGAAGAGAGAAAAGGTATTCATCGCATTTGGAGCAGTTCCATACATACCATCGTCTGCGGAAATAGTCCTGAATGTCATCCGGAAAGTGTGTTATTTTCGATTCAAGCTCCTCGTAAGACTCAATCGGAAAAATATTCAGGAGAGAATCCAGCTCATCATTCTGGACGAATTCCCAGTGGGAGGGAATAAACCCGACAACGGAGCAGAGTTCGCGGGACAGTTGGGTGAATTGAGAGGATGTCATTTTCGATTGATAAGTCAACCGGCCACACCCCGGATGGCAGTGTGGCCGGTCATATGAAATTGTCAGTTATGTCATAGGATGGTTGAATCTCCGTGGAGGGTTTACTTGTATTCGTCCCAGGACTTGATCTGGATGTCGGCGGGGGAGAGGGTGGTGAAAGCGTCGATGAAGGCGGAGGCCAGTCGGGCATTGGTCAACAGGGGTATGTTGAGGTCGATGGCCGCACGGCGCACTTTGTATCCGTTGGATAGCTCGGCCGACGAGAGGTTCTTGGGAAGGTTGACGACGAGGTCGATTTTCTTGTCGTGGAGCAGTTGCAGCACCTGCGGCTGGCTTTCGGGCTGAGTGGGCCAGTAGGCGCGGATTGCCGGGATTCCGTTCTCGTTGAGGAAACGACAGGTGCCTTCGGTGGCGTAGATGGTGAATCCATGATTGTGGAGACGGTGGGCCGCATCAAGCATATCCGCTTTCTGACGGGGAGTGCCGGTCGAGAGCAGGACGGTCTTGCGGGGTATCTTGTAACCGACAGAGAGCATGGCTTTCAGGATGGCCTCGGAAGTGTCGTCACCGATACAGCCGACTTCACCGGTGGATGCCATGTCGACACCCAGGACGGGGTCGGCACCCTGCAGGCGTGAGAAGCTGAACTGTGATGCCTTGATTCCAACATAGTCGAGGTCGAAGAGGCTCTTGTTGGGCTTTTCGACGGGGAGTCCGAGCATTACCTTGGTGGCGAGGTCGATGAAGTTGAGCTTGATGACCTTTGACACGAAGGGGAAACTGCGGGAGGCACGGAGGTTACACTCGATTACCTTGATGTCGTTGTTCTTGGCCAGGAACTGGATGTTGAAGGGACCTGAAATGTCGAGAGCCTTGGCAATCTTGGCCGAGATTTTCTTGATGCGGCGCATGGTCTCGACGTAGAGTTTCTGGGGCGGGAACTGGATGGTAGCGTCGCCGGAATGGACACCTGCGTATTCGATATGCTCCGATATGGCGTATGCCTTGATTTCGCCATTCTGTGCCACGGCATCCATCTCGATTTCCTTGGCGTTCTGGATGAATTCGGAAACTACCACGGGATGGAGCTTGGAGACATTTGCGGCGAGTTTCAGGAAGCGGTGAAGCTCCTCCTCGTTGGAGCAGACATTCATGGCCGCGCCGGAGAGGACGTAGCTGGGACGTACCAACACCGGGAAGCCGACCTCCTTGATGAACTCGTCGATGTCGGCAAAGCTGGTAAGCTCGCGCCAACGGGGCTGGTCGACACCGATACGGTCGAGCATCGCCGAGAACTTATGGCGGTCTTCGGCGTTGTCGATAGATGTCGCACGGGTGCCGAGAATGTTGACCCCTTCATCGTCGAGACGGGTGGCGAGGTTGTTGGGAATCTGGCCACCAACCGAGAGGATGACACCATGGGGGGATTCCAGTTCGAGGATATCCATCACGCGCTCGAATGTCAGCTCGTCGAAGTAGAGACGGTCACACATATCATAATCGGTGGAGACGGTCTCGGGGTTGTAGTTGATCATCACCGAGCGCCAGCCCTGTTTCTTGACTGTCATCAGGGCGTTGACCGAACACCAGTCGAACTCAACGGAGCTTCCGATGCGATAAGCTCCCGAACCGAGGACGACTACCGAACGTTTGTCGCCGAGATAGTTGACATCGTTTGTCGAGCCGTTATAGGTCAGGTAAAGATAGTTGGTCTGGGCGGGGTATTCGGCGGCAAGGGTGTCGATTTGTTTTACCACGGGGATGATTCCCAGCTCCTTGCGCACCTTGCGCACTTTCTGGTTGTCAGCGCCGGTGACATCGAGGTCTTCCTTCTTGACCGCGCGGGCAATCTGGAAGTCGCTGAAACCTTGCTCCTTGGCTGTACGGAGAAGTCCGGCGGGGAGTTTGTTGATTTCGTCAAATTCGCGCAGTTCGTTATCGGTGGTGATGATGTTGTGGAGCTTTTCGAGGAACCAACGGTCTATCTTTGTCAGTTCGTGGATGCGGTCGACTGTGTAGCCCTGCTGGAAAGCCTTGGCCACGACGAAGATACGCTTGTCGGTAGGCTCGGAAAGGGCCTGGTCGATATCCTCGATTTTCAGCTCGCGGTTCTCGACGAAACCATGCATGCCTTGGCCGATCATACGGAGTCCTTTCTGGATTACCTCCTCGAAAGTGCGGCCGATAGCCATCACCTCGCCGACAGATTTCATCGACGAGCCGATTTCGCGGCGCACGCCGTGGAACTTGCCGAGGTCCCAGCGCGGTATCTTGCAGACGATATAGTCGAGGGCCGGCTCGAAGAATGCCGAGGTCTCGCGGGTGACGGAGTTCTTCAGGTCGAAGAGACCGTAGCCAAGTCCGAGCTTGGCGGCCACGAAGGCCAGGGGATAACCGGTGGCTTTCGACGCGAGTGCCGAAGAGCGGCTCAGACGGGCGTTGACCTCGATGACGCGGTAATCCATCGAATCGGGGTCATATGCGTACTGCACATTACACTCGCCGACGATTCCGACGTGGCGGATAATCTTGATGGCGAGCTGGCGCAGATAATGGTAGTCATCATTGGAGAGGGTCTGGGAGGGAGCGACGACGATTGACTCTCCGGTATGGATGCCCAGCGGGTCGAAGTTCTCCATGTTGCAGACCGTGATGCAGTTGTCGAAGCGGTCGCGCACAACCTCATACTCGACCTCTTTCCAGCCCTTGAGGGATTTCTCCACCAACACCTGGGGGGAGAATGAGAAGGCTTTTTCGGTGAGGGCCACAAGCTGCTCGGGGTTGTCGCAGAATCCGCTGCCGAGTCCGCCGAGGGCGTAGGCGGCGCGCACGATTACGGGATAACCGAGTTTTTCAGCGGCGGCAAGGGCTGCGGCTGTTGTCTCGACAGCCTGGCTCTTGATGGTCTTCACGTCTATTTCGTCGAGCTTCTTGACGAAGAGCTCGCGGTCTTCGGTGTCCTTGATAGCCTGGACGGGTGTGCCAAGCACCTCCACACCATATTTCTCCAGCACTCCGGAGTCATACAGCTCCACTCCGCAGTTGAGGGCGGTCTGGCCGCCGAAGCTGAGCAGGATGCCGTCGGGACGCTCCTTCTCGATGACACGTTCCACGAAGTAGGGGGTCACGGGAAGGAAGTAAATCTTGTCGGCGAATCCTTCGGAGGTTTGCACAGTGGCGATGTTGGGGTTGATCAGCACCGTCGATATGCCTTCCTCCTTCATAGCCTTGAGGGCCTGGGAGCCGGAATAGTCAAACTCGCCCGCCTCACCGATTTTGAGGGCGCCGGAACCGAGGAGAAGAACTTTCTTTATATTGGACTGCTGGGAATTCATCATTTGGGGTTTGAAGCTTGATGGGGGATGGATTTGGGATGGTTCTCAGAGCATTTCGATGAACTTGTCGAAAATGAACTCGGTATCGCGCGGCCCGGATGATGCCTCCGGATGGAACTGCGCCGAGAAATAGGGCTTCTCCTTGTGGCGGATGCCCTCGTTTGTGCCGTCGTTCATATTGGTGAACATCGGCTCCCAGTCGGCGGGAAGTGTCGACTGGTCAACGGCGTATCCATGGTTCTGCGAGGTGACATAGCAGGTGTTGGTGCCTTCGAGGCGTACCGGCTGGTTGTGGCTGCGGTGTCCGTATTTGAGCTTGTATGTCTTAGCTCCGGCGGCTTTGGCCAGCAGCTGGTTGCCCATGCAGATGCCGCAGATGGGCTTTCCTGTCTCCATCGCCTTGCGGATGTTGGCTACGGTCTCTTCGGCGAAATCGGGGTTGCCCGGACCGTTGGAAATGAAGAGTCCGTCGTAGGGGATGGTTGAGAAATCGTAGTTCCAGGGAACACGGACCACTTTCACCCCTCGGCGCGTCAGGCATCGGATGATGTTGTATTTGGTTCCACAGTCGACAAGCACCACGGTTTTCTCCCCCTGGCCGTGGATTTCCACCTCGGGGCAGCTTACTTTGGCAATCAGATTCTCGATGTTGGGGTCGGAGAATTCGATTTCATTGGGGTTGTCGAAGTAGATTTTTCCGAGCATCGAGCCTTTCTCGCGCAGATGCTTGGTCAATGCGCGGGTGTCGATGCCGTAGATTCCGGGGATTTTCTCATCGCGCAGCCATTGGTCGAGCGAACGGGTCGAGAGCCAGTGGCTCGGTTCCCAGCTGTAATCCTGGGCGATGATTCCCCGGCAATGGATTTTTGAGCTTTCGAGAAATTCACTGACGGCGTCCTTCTCCCTTTCGGGGGGGACGCCGTAATTGCCGAGAATCGGATAAGTGGTGACAAGTATTTGCCCCTCATAGGAGGGGTCGGTCAGACTCTCGGGATAACCGGTCATGGCGGTGTTGAACACCACTTCCCCTGCTGCGGGAACTTCATAACCGAAAGATTTGCCCTCGAAAAGAGTGCCGTCTTCAAGAAGCAGATATGCTTTGCGTGGACTGCGCATAAGTCGGTAAGTCTATAATGTGTTGAAAACCGTCTGCAAAGTTACTAATTTTTTCCGGACTTCCCTCCCGGCGGCGTGAAAAACTTTTCGTACCTTTGCCGGAGAAGATGGAGCAGGCTCCGTCATAGTCGAATATACCAATGTCAATCGAACAGGAAAGCAGCGATTCTTTCAGCCGGACGGTGGTTTTCAACCGCACCGAACGGCTTGTGGGGGAGACCGCGATGGCGGCTCTGTCTCGCGCACGCGTCATTATTTTTGGTGTGGGTGGGGTAGGCAGCTGGACAGCCGAGGCGCTTGCCCGTACCGGGGTAGGTCATCTGACCATAGTGGATGCCGACAGGGTATCTCCCACCAACATCAACCGTCAGGCCGAGGCGAATGTTGCCACGGTGGGGGAGGTTAAGGTGGATGCTATGAAGCGTCAGCTCCTCGCGGTCGCGCCCGGAATCGAGGTGACGGCTCTTGAAAAGGAGTACACATCACTGACGGCGGATGATTTCGACCTTGAGGAATTTGATTTTGTGATTGACGCGATAGATTCCCTTGCTGCGAAAGCGTTGCTGTTGCGCAACGCCACTGCGGCTCGTCATCCGGTGGTGCTCTCTTCGATGGGGGCTGCCTTGAAGATAGACCCGACAAAGATTTCCGTCGCGGAGTTCTGGAAAGTCCAGGGATGCCCGCTTGCGGCTTCGCTCAGACGTAAATTCAAGAAATCAGGGGAATTTCCAAAAAGGAAATTCAAATGTGTCTATTCCCCCGAATTGCTGACAAACCAGGGAGGGGCTCTTGAAGAGGATATGGCAATGAGCTTCAACAAAGTTGCGGTCAACGGTTCTTTGTGTCATATAACTGCCATTTTCGGTATGACTTTGGCCGGGCTGGTGGTTGAGCAGATTGTCAAAGCAGCTCAGGGATAGGGCCGGAAAAGAGAAAAGATGTCGTTGAAACGTTAAAATATGTTTTTGAGCATATTTTTTTGAAATTTCTCCCCAAAAATTTTGGTAGGACAAAAATTGTTTGTAACTTTGCTTTCGAAAAGCATCCAAGGCTTTTGTTGAAGATTCCCGGCATATGCCGATAATCTTTTCAAGTTGGGAAATCGCCGCCGTGAGGTTCCGTTTACCGACAAAGCTTCGGATGAGATGAATGTAAGTAAGATATAATCTCTACACTTAAGTTGCTTAGACAACTCTTTTAGAATCACAAATCTTGCCTTTTGGCTTTAATCCTGATGTTCCTGTGAAGGTACTTCAGGTTTTTTTATGTCCGAATTTTTTCCCATTATAAACCGCCCCGATTCCCGTTCGCAGTATTAGAGGTTCGGGGTTTGCCCAACCACACAGATTTTCCACATATATAAATACAGACTTCTAAAAACGGGTCAGCGGATTTTCCCGGTTGGTGCGGAAGTTGTCGGAGTATAGTGTTATCTT
>URLF01000053.1 GCA_900548705.1 uncultured Porphyromonadaceae bacterium
CTTCTACTTATCAGAAAGTTGGACTCACTGCTTTATGGTTTAGCGGACAGTAATATATCAAAAAAAATTCCTCCGGAATCCCTTTTTGTGACACGCAACCGGGGGTTACCGCTGCGTGGTCGCCCCACAAGGGGGCTTCCCACTCGCGCCAACCCCCGGCTATTCAGATAAATGATTCCTTCGGAATCGTGGAGGGAACTGTTTTCAAAGTTAATGAAATAATCAACAGCTAATGAAATAATCCACTTGTCTGTCCGGAGTCAATCGTGAAAACTGGCTAAATCAGGGATTTATACCGTAAATAACAAACTATACAGTTATACCGTGAACGACACAATCTCTGGTGCGATGGTCAGCGGCCGGAGAGGGTTGACTGGTCGACACTGGCATCGGCGTTGATGAGCTTGCGGGCTCCTCTCTTCTGCCGTCCCCACTGGAGGTTGTAGCTGATGGAGATGTAGGGCATGCGCATGTCGAGACGCATATGCTGCTCGTTGGTGTTCCATTTGCTCAGCAATCTGGATCCTTGGTCATATTTGCCGAAGGGCATGATGACCCCGGCTCCGAATTGCCAGTTTTTGTAGTTGTATGACAGGTCGATGATTGATATGTCTTCCCCCCAGGAGATTTTCTCCCCCCAGAGGTCGCGCTGGGCGCGTTGGTACTGGCCGGTGAGGGCAAATCCCCAATGGGTGAGCTGGAAGGTGACATTGCCGCTCCAGGCGTTGCTGGTGAGACTGTAACCCGACCCGCGCATGCGTTCCATACGATACTGGAGGTAGGCGCTCGCGACAAGCCAGCCGGGGATGACATTAACCTGGGGGGCAAGGTAGAATGAGAGGTTTGAGAGTCCCCGGCTGTTCTCATAGGATGTCACCAGGCGGTCATTCTGCCAGGAGAGGATGGGGGTGATTGCGTCGGGGGAGGTGTAGGCTCGGATGCCGAATGTGGAGTATATCCTTCTGAAGAGACCGAAATTGTAGCTGAATGTCAGCATGTATGAGTTGGAGGTCTTCAGGTCGGGATTTCCGACGCGCCACTGGAAGCTGTCGAGCTGCTGGGGTGCGATGTTGGTCTCCGCCAGGGAGGGGGCTGATTGCCAGGAGGTGAAGTTGAGGCGCAGCTGATGGTTCTGGTCGGGGGTGTATGTTATGGTCGCCTGAGGCCTTAGGTTCCAGGAATGGTTCCCCTGGTTGGTCTCGCGGAACCTGAAACCGGTGTATTGCGCTCCGATTCCGGCGGTGACGGTGAAGCTTCTTAACTGCTGGAAATATTCGGCGAAGAGATATACCTTGTCCTGATGCTGGTGGAAGATTTCCCCGCCGAGATTCTCGTAGGTCGAACGGTTGCGGTTGACCGAGTATGATGCCCCGGCGGTAAGGCGCGAGGAGTTCCAGTTCTTGATATAGTCGGCCTCGATGGCGTATGCCTGGTTGCGGTCTTTGACGGAGGTGTGGATGTCGGTCAGGAGGTCGGAGTGTCCCGGGAGCCGTTCGAGGTAATCGGAATAGGTGTGGCCTGAGTAGAATGATGCCCCGAAGTCCACCACGAGGGTCTGGCGGTAGGGAAGATGCTGTTCGAGGTAGGCGCTGAATGAGGGGGTGGTTCCGTTTGAGCCGTTGCCGTCAGTGAGGTTGATGTCATCGCTTCCGTCGCTGAGCGACAACAGGCCGTTGAAGCGGGATTTGGCGGAGAATTTCCGGGCGGCCTTTATGGAGAGGTAGAGGATGGTGGTGTCAGGCTTGATGTAGTTGTATGACAGCCATGCCGCGCCATCGTTGTCTGACACCTCCCCGCCGAGCGGGGTCTCCCTCCGGTCAAGTGATGTCCCGTCAGGGAATAGGAAGGATTCCTGATAGTCGCGGTGGGCCTTGAGGTTGTCGGTGAGCTTGAAGGAGGCTCCGGCTTCCCATTGCGAGCGGCCTGAATTCAGTTTTGCGGAGGCACCGTAGTTGCCCCATTTCTGGTTGAGGGCTTGCCGCCCTTCAGCCATCAGCGACCCACCGAGGGTGGGGTTGGCCACGATGAAGTTCAGGACATAGGATGCGCCGTTGTAGCGCAGGCCGGGATTGGTGATCCATTCCACACGGCGGATGGTGGTCGGGAGGAGGTTTCTCACCTGCTCGATGGATGCCTGGCGGCCGTTGATGCGCAGCTGCACAGACTCTCCGGCGGCGGAAATCTGGCCGAGGGGGTCGTTGACGGACAGGGTGGGTATCATCAGGTTGCGGAGCAGCTGCACACCGTTGCTTGAATGCTCGACCGCGCTCGCCGACGGACGGTAGACATCCATGTCGGCCTTGCGGATTACTTTGGGGGCTTCGATGACAACCTCCTGGAGGTTGAGGTCGGGGAGGGTGTCGGCCGGTTCCTGGGCTGCGGCGGCGATGGAGAGGGTCAGCAGGGGGAGGATGGGAAATATGTGTCTCATTTCATTATCGGTTTTTGAGTTGGTCTAATGCTTGTCTGAATCCGTCGCGCACTTTCTCCTGGGTGTATTCGATAGGGTCGAAGCCAAGTTCGGTGACATTCAGCACCACCTTGAAGTCGTTGGAGAAGATGACATCGGCGAAATGGCGGGTTGAGGTCGCGGTGGTGGAGTCGTTGATTTTGTAGATGACTCCGGCGCATGGGCGCGTCACCCCCATATAGATTGTGTCTCGTTGGTTAGACAGTCCGATGAATTCAAAGGATTCCCCGGGCTGGAGTGTCTGCTCGGTATGCTCACGCATCGAGTGTGAGATCTCGCGTATCGAGTGTGAGATTCTGCTTTTGGGGGAGTCTCCTCCGCAGCTTGTCATCACTGCGAGAGCGACTGTCGTCAGGATGGGAATGAAGATTTTTCTTGTCATTGCTGTTGGTATTTTCAGTGTCGGATTATGGCCGGACTGTTGTTGTCCGACACTGCAAAATTACAGCCCGGAATGACCTTAATCCTACTTAACCGCGAAGAAAAATCTCTTAATATGCTGATTGCAAGTGGCTGATAATCAGTGGGCGTGTTTTCTGAATTTCCAAATCGGGCATCTCCCGGATTTAAATCTGTCTAAATCGGGAGACAGGGTTATGGCGATGAGGGGGAAATTCACAGCATGGACTCGATTTGCGAGATGATGTCGCCACCCTCGGGGGTGTCGAGTTTTTTACGGATGGCCGACTTGCGGACATAGATGGTGGCGGCTGACTGCTCGGTGAGGAAGCTGATTTCCTTGGTGGAGAAGCCCGATTTCATCAGGCATATGATCTGGATTTCCTTCTCGGTGAAGAGTGAGGGGAAGCGTTGCTCTGTCCGGGAGTGGAAGCCGTCGTGGAGCTCATCCGCCATCGTATAGAGTGTGTCCCAGTCGACGAGCTTGTCTGAGATGGTCTCGCTGCCGGTCGAGGAGATTTTTTTCAGTGCCTCCTGGCTCTGGGGTGTAGGGGTGGAGGCGAAGGTCTTGAGGATTCCCATCTGTTGCAGCACCATCTTTTTCAGCATCGCGCCGCGGTCATCTTCCCTGGAGTCCTTGACCTGGCGGAGCATGTCGTCGAGGGTATCGATTCTCTCCTGTGCGGCCAGCAGTCTCGCGTGACGGCGGCGGAGCATCCAGAAAAGCACGGAGGCGACAATCACCAGGGCCAGGCAGATGCTGAGCCATATGATGGCCATGTTTTTCTTTTCAATTGTCAGTTGCATACGGGTCGCGCTGAGGGTGTTCATCTCGGCGAGCGCGTCGGAGCTGATCCGGCTCTTCAGTAGAAGTTCGTTTTTCAGTTTCTTGTCGGGAAGGCATGACAGATGGCCGGTGGCCTTGAAGTCGATTGCGCTCCGGAGAAACCGGAGATATTCGTCGCTGTTGGTGTCGACCATCCTCTTGTCGAAGTCGAGTGAGTCGAGGCGGTCGAGATATTCCGTGGCCCGGGTGAGGTTTCCGGTGTTGGCGTGGTATTTGGCCAGTGAGGCGAGGAAACCGGCTTTCTCCTCGGGGGAGAAGCCGGGGTTTCTGTCAAGTATCTCCTCGACGATACCGATGGCGCGGTGTGACTGGCCGCACTCGTCGAGCATCTCGGCGTAGTCCCCCATGAACTCAGACCAGTCGGGGTCATCTGGGGCGGCCATGAAGTTGGAGGCGATGATGGTGTCGCCCCATTCTATGGCCTGCTGTTTCCTCCCGTCGAGAAACAGGAGGCCCATCTTGTCGTAGGCGCGACGGAATTTTGCCTTGGGGAACACCGTGTGGTACATCAGCCATTCCGTTTCGGCTATCGCTTCGGGGTAGCGGGCGCAACTCATGTCCATCTGCGTCTTCATACGGCGCAGCTCATACTGGCGGTCAATGCTGTCGGGGGGAATCGTGGCGATTACCTCCTTGATAATCTCCGCTCCCTCCTCATTGCGGTTCATGGCGATGAGATAATGGATGTAAAGGATGTTGGCCTTGAGCCATCTTGTGGTGTCACCGTTCTCGCGGTAATAGCTGACGGCTTCAGGCAGGAGGGAGTCGGTGACCAGTGTATGATAAGACAAGAGGTCGGTCTGGGCTTTGGTTATGATGTATTTCGCCTTTGCGTCCTCGTCGAGCATGAAGCAGTCGATATCGCTCAGCAGTATGGCCGCACTGTCGGGACGCTGTGCCACCAGCTTCTCCGCCCTGTCAAGGCGGTCGGTGACAGACTCCTGACACGATACGGCTCCACACAACACACCCACCCCTGCCAAGAGATATGCCAGATAAACCAATCTCCTCATCAAATATTCCTTAAACTCAGTCATACCCACAAATTTACAACAATATTTCCACATATCCCCTCCAACTCCACCAAATATTCCCCAAAATCCCTAACCCTCCCACAATCCCCAATCCTCCCATAACTCCCAATATTCCCAAATTTCCCATCTTGTAGGGACGCGCCGCGGCGCGTCCGCGCCAACCCACCCCTCGATGCCGTAAAAATGTCTCACGCAGATTCCGCAGATACGCAGATTTCTCGCAGATATTATGGAGTAAAGTCTCGCAGATTCCGCGGATTACGCAGAGGCCATCCGGGCGGTATCCCCGGATTAGAGGGGTCGCTACGCTCCCGGGGCTCTCACAGATTCCACGGATTCCACAGATATCACAGATTTGATTCGCTGCGCTCATCGGATTCCACAGATTAAAGTTGATTCCACAAATACTATCCGGATGGCCTCTGCGTAATCTGCGTAATCTGCGAGACCTTCTAATACCGGAGTGATTGCGGACGCGCCGCGGCGCGTCCCTACAGGGCTAATATCATTGTGGTCAGCGATGGCGGCTGATTGATGAATGGGGTTGTAAACGGCTTTAAATTAGTGGGTCCTTGTTTGAGAGTGTGATTTGCGGGAGGGTGGTTTTGGTTGCGGAGTGACCGGGGAATGTCAAAGGATTTGGCTACTCACGAAAATTTGCGTAATTTTGCGGTGAACCGTCAAGCACGGTTGAAAATAAAAAACACGAAAGTGTCTTACTGATTCTCATGTGTCTGAAGTGTGGAAGCTCAGAGACCGAATGCGAGGAACGGTTGACACTCTTGCGTCGCACACCTTACGGCGCGGGAGTCAATTTGCCTGTTTCAAGCATTGAAGGCTTCTTCCACCGCCTGGACACATTTGGGACAAGCAAATGACTCCTGCGCATTTTTTATGGAAACTCGACAGTTATCTGCCTATATTCAGTCTCTTAAAAAAGAAGTCGCCGACAAATATTGTCTTCCTCTCTCGACCTCGGCCGACTTCAAACGTCTCTCCTTGGCCATAGTGGAGTCAGGTATCGGTTATCTGTCCCAGTCGACGCTGAAACGGCTATGGGGATATGTGAAAGACACACCTGCCAAACATCTCACGACGCTCGACATCCTGTCGCGATATGTGGGATATGATGATTTCCATTCTTTCTGCAAGGACCGTCACAAGGGGGACAGCGCGGAGAGCGGCTTCGCCTCGTGGGACACCCTCGGGGTGGAGGAACTGACCGCAGGGGAGAGGGTGTGCCTCGCCTGGGCGCCCAACAGGGAGATGACGCTGATGTATCTCGGCGACATGGCTTTCGAGATAACCTCCTCGACCAACACGCGTCTGTCGGCCGGCACACGGGTGGAGTGTCTGCGGTTCGTGACCGGAGAACCGCTCTTGCTCGACATTGTGTCGGGCCACAACGACGGCTCGATGGTCTATATCGTGGGGAAGCACGGGGGTGTCAGATGGAATCGGTCGGGTTGCTGAAATCGCGCAGAATCCGTTCCACCCGGTCGCGATGTGAGGAGAGCGCGGGGTCGAATATGGTGGCCCATCCGGGCTTTTGCCGGGAGAGGAAATCTTCGGGAAAATGTTGCCGGAGGGAATCGAACGCCGAGGCGATCCGGCGGGTCATCTCGTAAATGGCAACCGACATCCGGGATGCCCTGACATTGCGGGGCAACGACTCGTCGGCGGCCAATATAGCCAGGGAGTCTGTCGGCGATTTCAGTTCATTCAGCAGGGTTTTGACAATGGCGGCGTGTTCAGCTTCCAGTGCCGGATTATGTGGAGGGTCGGTAGTGGCATGAAGGAAATTGTCACGGTCGGGGCTGGCGGGAGCGGCGGACACGGAATCCGGAAATGATAATGCCGACATGGCGGGATGGGTGACCGCCGAAGATGCCAGGTCAGGCAACTCTTTTTCCGGATGGCGGGGGAGGAATATCAACAATGCCGCAAGCAATGCCACGGCGGCAACCGTCCCCATGACAGCTATGCCGCGCTTCGTCCGTCTCACCATATCGAGAAGCACCCCTGCGTCGGCGGGACGTCGGGCCGGGTCTCCGGTCAGGGCTTTCCGCGCCACTCGCCGCAATGTCCGGCCGGGACGCATCTCGCTTATGAGCATTCCGAGACTCCAGACATCCGCCTTGGGGTCGCATCTGTAACCGGGCAGGAACTGCTCGGGCGCACCGTAACGGCGGTTGCCGCCTACGGTTTTGAACATCGCTTCCCCGGCGCAGTCGCTCATTCCGAAGTCGATGATTTTCATACGGATGTCTCCGCCGTTGACCGACACCATCACATTCTCGGGTTTCAGGTCGAGATGGCACACACCTTTTGAATGGATATAGGCTGCCCCCTCAAGGAGCCGCATGGCTGCCTCCGAACGTTGGGCACGTGTGGCATGTTGGAGAAAGTCCCCGAGCATCTCCCCTTCGGCCAGCTCCATCATCAGCGCGAGACCGGTCTGCGGATTCTCCTCCAGTCCCGCCGCCCTGACCACTCCCGGATGGTTGAGCCGCAGCAGTATCTGGTATTCCTTCCGTAGTCGCAGGCGGCTCTCGGCCAGGTCGCGGTGGCTTTCGTCGAGCTATTTGGCGAACCACACGACCCCATGGCGCGTCACCCGGCCAATCACCGAATGGCCGTGACGGGCTGTCTCGACGTAACGGTCAACACCCCCGAGAGCGGCAACGCTGTCGCGGGGACACAACTCTGACGAACTTTCCGAAAAATCTGAATCCGCACGCAAATATACGCATTTATGCAGATTCATGCCCCCTCCGCTCCATTTTTACCACTGAAAAAGAACCAAAAATGAACCTGTGGCGACCTTCCCGCGTGGTGTACTATTTCATAATTTTGCAGACGGATAGAAATACTTAATCATTATGCCCCTTGTGTCGCAGCGTGGAGGCCAGACAATTCAATGCGTGGCATAATGATTTTTTTGATTAACAGGGCCGCGCAGGCCATTCATCATCGACCAAGCCATCAAGACCTCAGACAACCATAGGACGACCGCGGATGCCCTTGCCGCCGACTGCCGGGAGACTCCCCGCCAGCAGATGGTGCATATGGGGAGTCTTGTCCGCGAGGTCTTCGACCGCCAAGATAGGACGCAAACCCATAATCATGGTGATTCCCGAAGCCGCGTGGCTCAAACAGCAGGGGTGTGTTGACGCATCCGGAAATGTGGATTTCCGTAGGGCGTTGGATTATAGTAATGACCTGCGCAACACCATCGTAATCATCGGCAGCCTTATGTCGGAGAAAGGTATGGACCTGACTTTGCTTGAGTCGAAACTCGATGAGCTTGATGCCGAGGCTGCCCGTATGGCTGTGGCCACCGGCAAGGATGGAGCCGGGCTGCAGACCTCGGAGCTTGATGAATTGTCAAAGGTGGCCAATGCCGACTTCCTGATTGAGGTGGGTATTTTCCCCCATGCCTATGGCCCGCGCAAACAGTATGAGATACGTATATCCGGGAAAGACACCTCGTCGCTGACCCAGTTTGACAGCCAGACCATAAACAGCTCACCCTCCTCTGCTCCGGTATCAGAACTGATAAAGGAGGTGCTGCTCCAGTATATCGACCCGTTTGTCGACAAACTCCACGCTAAATTCGATGACATCTCGCGCAACGGACGCGAGGGATACCTCACACTCAAACTTACCGAGGGCTCTCCGCTTGATTTCGAGAGCGAAGTGACTATCGGAGGGGAGAGCGGCGAGCTTGCCGACGCCATCGACATGTGGCTTGACGAAAATACCGTGAATGGCCAATACACAAAATCGACGGGCAACACCATGACTCTCAAATATGAGCATGTGCGCCTTCCGCTGACCGGAAAGGGTGCTTTCGGCAAGAAGGAGAAAGCAATCGATGCCGAGCAGTTCGGCAAGAACCTCGGAAAATTCCTCAGCCAGTTCGGACTTTCGACCCGTGTGGAGAAAATCGCGCTCGGCAAGGCGTATCTCTACATCGGTGCCCAATAACGCCAGACATACAATCAATCTTTAAGGTATCATGAAACTTTTAAAGCACATAATCATTGGTGTGGTTCTTGCAAGCCCGGTAATTGCCACAGCCCAGAATTCCGATGGCGGCGAAGCTCCCCTGAGCCTGAATGTCTACATACCCGACAATGCCGGCATCCCGGAGACAGCGGCCCGCAATCTTGAGGCCAAGCTTTCCCATGCCATAGCCGCAAACGGTTTCGGTTCACAGAGTTTCGATAACCGTTTCGTGATTGTGCCACGCGCCGAGGTCAACTCCGTGACTGTTACCCCGACCGCTCCTCCGAAGACGGTTGTGGACGGCACATTGTATCTGTATGTCGGTGACGGGGTTACCTCCACGCTTTTCGCATCCGAGGCATTCCCTGTAAAGGGAATTGGCGGCAATGAATCGCAGGCATTCCTGTCGGCGTTCACGAAAATCAATCCACGCGACCGACGGCTTCAGGCTATGCTTGAGACAGGGCGACAGAGGATAAAGGAATATTACGAGCAGCAGTGGCCATCAATGATTAAGGCCGCTGAGGCGGCTTACGGTGAAGGGAACTACGAAAACGCCCTTTCGATACTCTATTCCATACCGCCGACATGCAAGGGTTACAACCAGGCCATGGATTTGGCGACCCGATATGCCGCCGGTTACCGCGACAACACAAACGCGTCGCTTCTCACCCAGGCAAGGGCGGCATGGAGCCAGGCTCCGAACGAACAGGGGGCGGCTGAGGCCATGAAGATAATTGCCCAGATAGACCCTGCATCATCATCCGCCGCTGGAGCCACCACCCTATGCAACGAGATAAAGAACCGCCTGAAACAGGTGGATGACCGGGAATGGCAAGAAGCTGTGGCTGCCGAGAAAGCCGCGCGGGAGCTTGCCGCCAAGCGGGAGGCCAACGCATCGGCCGAACGACGCGCAGCCATAAAAGCTGCCGGTGAGGTGGCCAAGGCCTATGCCTCGCGCCCTGTCTACCATATAGGATGGTGGTGATGCCTGTCAATCTCCTCCTCACAATCAATCACACATCAAAATTTCATATCACATCTTCTTTAATCAACTTATTATGACAAGGAAAAGCGTATTGTTCATGCTTGCCGTAATCTGGGCATCCCTTTCGGCTTATGCCGGTGGTGACAAGCTCTATTTCGGCGCGACTGAAACCATTCCCGGTGTTACGATTATCTCAACAAAAGCGAACTCCGATCCCGCTTCCCCGAAATACCAGAAGGAGGAAAGTCTCAAGAGAGCCAAATTCTCTCCTTACTGCGTGTATTTCAACAACGGAACAGACAATGATAAAACAGCTTCTCTCCCCTCGCCGAAATATGTGCTTGGAAAGGTTTACCAGGAGCTGGAACAGCGTGTCTACAAAAGTTCCACACGTTCTGCCCGCGAAAACGCGGATGCCGTGCAGCTGGGCAAGATGGATCTTTCTCAGAACATGCAGACCACACAGAGCGTGTTGGCCAACAACTACGTCATTATGCTTGACAATCGTCCCGATGGCAAGAGGGGAACACAGTGGACCCTTTACCGTCTGGACGTGCCTGCTGACTGCGCCAGCCTGATGATTCAGAACAATGGTTCCACCAAGGGAATCAATGCTACCTGGGTGAAGGAAAAGACCGGTGTCTTCAAAGACAGCTGGGATCTTGAGAAAGACCGTGAGAAATTCTCGCAGGCATGTCCGGTGTTTGCCCTCGGAGCGCAGGTGGTCGACACCAAGAGCCATAACACCGCTGCCCGAATCGGTACCGGCGACCTCGCCTCACTCTCTTCCGGCGACCGTTTCTATGCCTACCGCACTGTCCTTGATGAGAAGACCGAACAGCCTGTCTCCAAACGTATCGGTGTGATGCGCGCCATCAAGATTTCCCACTCCTCCATGCGCGACACCAACAATGACTCGACTCTTTTCGTGCAGATTGCAGGCCGTCGCACCCCTTCGTCAAATTATGGCGACGTTCTGGTCTATACTCCCGACAAACGTATGGCCACCGGTGTGGCCGGGACATTCCAGAAAGGTATGGTCGGAGCCAAGGTTGATTTTGACTGGATGGTGAACATGTCTCGTATGGGATTCGCCGGTTATGCCATGGCTTCGCTGGGTGTGAAGGTTCCCTACAAGAATGTCGGCGACTGGTATATCCTCGACTCGGAGGGTGAGAAAGAGCAGAAACACCTGACCGGGCTGCTTTCAAAGGTGGACCATATCATTGTTCCTTATCTTCGTCTCGGTTATGGTCTCGGTTTCCATTTCTGGCACAGCTTTGAAATCCGTCCTTATGTGATGATTGGGGCGGAGCTGCCTATGCTCCTCACTGCCAGCGGTACTGTCGAGCCTACCATGGATATGGAATCCCAGATATTCTGTCCTTACGGCTTCCGCAAAGAGGAACCCACCATCGACGAGCTTACCCGTTCCGTAGGGCTCAACGTTTCCGGAACCGCCGGTGTGCGCTTCACCCTCAATATCAGTTATCCCCTTCAGGTCTATGCCGGAGCGGAGTATACTTACGGCTATCTCACAACCGACTGGGAGAAAGACCTCAACGATATGATTATGAAGCCTATCGGAATAAACATGAAATCCAATTTCGGATTGTATGCCGGCCTGAAGTGGTGTTTCTGATTCCTGCTGTCAGGTCTCCAATATCGATATAAACAATAAGCCGCAGAGAGAATCCCGCAAGTCTTTTACCTGGCTTCCTGGATTCTCTCTGTCATTATTTCATTTCACAACTAATTACCATGACTATCTTCAAAAAACCACAAAACCCTTCGGAGGGCATCAGGCTTGCGTTCTATGGTGTCCTCCTGTCAATCATTTTCGGTATCGGATCGATGGTTTATTACAACGTTGCCAAAGATTTGTACCAGTCGCGTATTGAGCAGGCGGGGCAGAACATGACCAAGGAATTTATGGCTACCGGCAGGGAATATTCCTCGAAGCTCTCTGACATCGGCACAGATGCCAGCAATGACCTCGCAACCGGGAACTTCGACATGTCCTCATACTCCGACAGAGGGGATGACGCTCTTGGCACGGCTATGGCGCAGGGACAGCAGACTATGGCAAACGGTGCGGCATCTGTCAGTGAGGCCCAGGAAAAACTCAGGAGGGATTTCACCATCTCAAAGGTTTTGAATTATCTGGCGTTTCTGATAGCTATGGTGGCATGTGTGTATGGTATGGTGCAGGTAAACAAACTGAAGAAAACAAGTGGTGAACCGGTTGCGGGCGCGTCCTCCATAAATTGGACATTCATCCTCTTCGCGGTGGCCGCATTGGTTTCGTTGAGTTCTCCGGTGGGTATATCTTGCCGTGTGTCAATCGGGAATGACACCGGCGAGCGTATCGCCCTGCTGACCACCATCCTGAGTGTGATGCTTTTTATTCCCGGACTGATATTGTGGTTCGTGGGAAAGAAGGAACTGAAAGTGACTCGGCCCCGCACTGTTGCCGCTCCGGTCGCATCGCCTGTCGCCGTGGCTGCTGAAACCCCGGTGTCCGCTCCTGCATCCCCCAACCAGTTCCGGACTCTGACGATTGTCATTGCCGTTGCTGCCGCTATTATCATTGGCCTGCTGTGTGCCATCCTTATCCGGGCGGCCAATAATCAGTTCCCGGCGCAGAAACAGTCACTTCCCGAGGCCGCTGTTCCTGAGGCATTGGTCGAAGATGAGGTGGTGGAGGAGATACCGAGATCGTAGAGTCAACCCCCACAACCGATTATCCCCGTAGCGGCGAGTATGAACTGCACGGAACCATCGCCGGAAAGAATGTGGAGGTGTGGTTTGATGTCAACACATATGGCAACTTGACAGGTGCATATAAATATACTGCCAACAACTCTTCAGAAAATCTCCGTCTGTCAGGCTCTTTTGACTTTCCTGATACTCTTGTCGTCGACGAATACTACGATGATGAGCAGACCGGTCTTTGGAAACTCAAATTCACCAGCAGCAACACACTGGAAGGAACGATTATAAACACAAAAGGTAACGAATACCCGATACACCTTGTTGTCATCAGCTACAACAGTTATGAGGAATGACGAAAATCCTGTGTTTTAAGCGAGGACGGCATCGAGACCGGTTTTGAGGCCACCCGATGCCGTCCTTCTTGTTCCATTTTAAGGTGCTATGGTTTTGTATGGCAACGGCTGAACCCTATACCGACGCATATGTTTTTATTAAATAAAGCGCATATGTATGTTACTCGATATCCTGTTATTTCTGCTTGGGCTCGCGATGGTCGTGGCCGGCGGTAATTACCTTACCGACGGGGCCACGGTGATTGCACGCAAGATGCATGTCTCCGGCCTCGTGATAGGGCTTACGGTGGTCGCTTTCGGTTCTTCGGCCCCCGACCTTGTGGTGTGCCTGATGTCTACAATACGGGATCATTCGCAGTTGGCGCTGGGCGATGTGGTCGGCGCGAATATTTTCGACATCCTGTTGGTGGTGGGGATTGTGGCCGTGATAAGGCCGATCTCAATAACATCCGACATGCAGTGGAAAGGATTGCCGATGGTCGTGCTGGCTTCGCTAGCGCTCTTTTTCTGCAGCGATGACAGGTTGTTCGACGGTGCCGCGACAGATAGCATTGACCGCACTGACGGACTGATGTTCCTGCTCTTTTTCGTGATATTCATGGTCTACACCTTCGATATGAGCCGCCAGGCACCGGCAACCCCGAGTGTGCAGAAAGGTGGTCCCGACCAGCCGGCCAGCACTCCCGTAAGCCGACGGCAACTTATTATCGCCATAGTAAGCGTTGTGGCGAGTCTCGCTGCACTTTTCTTCGGGGGAGACTGGCTCGTTGACGGAGCTTCGGGGATAGCACACCGCGCAGGACTCTCGGAAGGCCTTATCGGTCTCACGATAGTGGGATTCGGTGGCTCCGTGCCTGATCTCGTCACCTCGGTTGTAGCGGCCATGAAACGACAGCCCGGGCTTGCCTTGGGCAATGTGGTAGGGGCATGCGTGTTCAACATCTTTTTCATCTTCGGCATATGCGCCACGGTCAAACCCCTCGACACCGGCTCGATTTCCCTCTTCGATTTCTCCGCCCTTGTGGTCGGTGCGCTCGCTGTGTGGGTGTTCGGTGCGATAACAGGCCCAAAGGTAATCAGCCGCCGCGAAGGCACCGTCCTCATCCTCCTCTACGCCATCTACGCCACCAAACTGATTCTCGACCTTCTCCACCACTGAGCGGCGCGTGATTCCGCTGTAACGGTAATGGCTTCTCTCTTTTTCATTTGCCGTGAGATTCCCGGTCCTTGAGAATTGCGGGCATATTCTCTTTTGCCCAGCCAATCAGTGAGGTGATATGTGGGAGTAAAGAACGGGTACGGTCTGTGATGCTGTATTCCACCCTGGGTGGTATTTCCGCATATGCTGTGCGTCTGACAAGGCCATCCTCCTGAAGCGAACGCAATGTATTGGTAAGCATTTTCTGGGATATGTCAGGGATTTCCTTGCGCAGTCCATTGAACCGCATTTTCGGGTTTGTGCTCAACGTATACAGTATCAACAGCGACCATTTATCGCAAAAGCGGGCAATGATGTTTCTTATAGGGCATTCAGGGTATAATTCTTCTTTCATAACAACGTGTCACTGAAATTACTCTACAAAGGTAACTAACATTCCCGAAGTGTGCAACACAATCTTTTGACTGTGGTTAAAAATGGTTAAAGCCAATTTTCCAAACGGTTGGTTTCCTGTATTTCTAACCGCGATGAAACTATCTGTCATTCAGGTGCCTTCTTGACTTTAAGGCTTCACAGGCGTTAACTTTGTATCAGAAAACCAAAAGAAATATGATATGAAGAAAACTGCACTCATCGGCGCGAGCGGCTTTGTCGGCAGCGCTATCCTCAAGGAGCTTCTCTCGCGTGGCTACCACGTGGAAGCACTGGTACGCAATCCCGAAAACGTGAAGGTAGAGAACACGCGTCTCACAGTGAAAAAGGTTGATGTGGCGGACACAAAGGCTCTTGCTTCCGACCTCAAAGGGTATGACACCGTAATCAGCGCCTACAATCCTGGCTGGACAAATCCCGACATCTATAATCTGACGTTGCAGAACTACCCGCGTATCGTTGAGGCTGCAAAGGAAGCCGGCGTAAAGCGTCTCCTTATCGTAGGCGGTGCCGGGACACTGTTCTGTGCCCCCGGTCTGAGAGTGGTCGACAGCGGGGTTATACCTGCCGAAATCATGGATGGCGTGAAATCGCTCGGTAAATTCTACCTCGACACACTTAACAACGAGAAATCCATTGACTGGGTGTTTTTCTCACCCGCCGGTTCTTTGGAGCCGGGCGAGGCAACGGGCACATACCGGCTCGGAAAGGATGACCTCATAGTCGACAATGAGGGGAAAAGCCGTATCACGGTAGGCGACTACGCGAAGGCGATGGTGGATGAGCTGGAAAATCCCTCACACCATCAGGAGCGTTTCACAATAGGATACTGAAGAATTTTTCTATAAGGAAAACATCATAATCCCCGCCGACAGCATATTTCGGCGGGGATTATTATTGAGAGGTGATTGGGCTGTCAAACGACATTGCACACTTCAGAATCTCGTTAGGCTACTACGCTGACAAAGGTTTGTGATGATTTTTGTATATTGGGTGTGTAATTTATGAATTATAATATTGAGTCAATATGCGGATTAGCGATAGCTCTCTTATAATTTTCAAATGCCGAGGCCGGGAAGGTGTTGGCATAGCAATAGAGACAACCATGCGGACAGGTGTTGTAAGCGCCGATGTCTTTTGAGAGAATGCAGCCGCACGCCTTACGTTGGCCGCTGTCGGTCTTTGCGTTATAAAGAGAATTTTGCAGAATGGCATCAGTGGGAGCAAGACGGCTGATTAGTTCCGGGTCGATGCAGCGGTTATGCTCGATACCATATTTCGAGAGGTCAATCCGTTCGGCACATGTAGCGAGTCTGAAATTCCAACTATCACGGTTCATAGATGAAAGTCGCGATGCAAATTCGCGCATATAATCTTCATCCCATTCACAATAATTGGTGCCGCTATGCCTGAGATTGCGCGACACTTTTTTATACGACTCAATGTCGGCGAAACTGAAAACGAGTTTTTCGGTATAACCGACCAGAACATCGGCAATGTGCGCTATTTTTTCAAGTAAAGTATCTATGGTTATTCTGTCAGTAAGAATAAGCGGCTCAAAACGCCATACAACTGCTCCAAAGCCGAGAACATCAACGAGTCGACGGAAAGTTTCTATCCGCAGCTGTAAGGGGCGGACGTTTGGCTCCAGCCCTTCGGGTTCGTAATCATTAAGGGTATATTGTATGTAACACCCGATTCCTCGCTCTTTAATCGTAGACAACTGGGGTAACAGAGGCGCAGGATTCTTTGACCAGAAAACAATGAAGCGGGTATTGCCGAACGACACATAGCTATCTTGCCCAGAGAAAGGATTCCGCCACTTGACATAACCTTTTTCAAGCCGACGGAAAAACCAGTCGGTATAAAACGCCGGTATGTCTGTGGGCCTGCTTGCAGATATTATCAGAGGAGCCTGTGCAATGACTTCTGTTCCATTGTCGTTGCGTATGGATATGGTCTGATGTTTCATCATAAATCAGGCAATATTCGTCTTCAACAAAAAGTAATGTTGCTGACTAATTATATACAAACAAAAGCCCTAAAATTCCCTGATTACATTCGGCTATTTCAGACCATAAAACACCAGCCATACAAACAAATTCTAATTGTTTATATGGCTGGTAATTAGTACGTTATATGTAGATTCGAGTCTTAATACTCCTCTTCATTAAAGAGCGAGTTTATTATTGAATATCAGTATGTTAGATATAGCGTGTTTGCATTTGGCAAAACAAACCGCGCCATCTGAGGCGGTCTGAGGCGATTGGCAGCCTGTTGGCCAAACATTGGCGAAACATTGGACAAACAAACGCCCGAACACCTCATTATTCTTCTTCCTTAGGAGGATTTCATCCTGCTTGGCAAGTTTATTCCACATAAATATCTGATAACAAGATATATCTATGTTGGAAGAATACTCCTTCGGCAAGTTTATAACATTTATTAACAATTAGACGCTGGCTTTCTTTCCACTCAATTATAGCTGAGAAATGAGTTCAGTCCCGGTCATAACCTCCATTTTAGAGAAGGCAAACAGCTTCTTTCCGAGGTCTTTAAGTGAATGACCGATGTGATAGACATCTTCATCAATTATAAGAAAACGGTCGTGAGCCTTGTTATAAGGGTGCAAAGTCACTCCGGGATATTGGGCATTATGCCGCGCGACATCATGACGAAGTTGCTGTGAAATCTTACCGTCGTAAATATCCACTGTCACGCCTGGGTTCCTTTTTGACAGTTGCACCAGCACAGAATCATCAACATAGCTATCGATGACAACAATCCTGTTTTTAGCCTGCCTGATTAGTTTGGCTACGAAAGCATATGCATCAAAAATCTGGCCGTTGAAGAAAATGCCCTGTTCAGGTTCTTTAGGTTCATTCAACCTATCAAGAATCGCATCGACCTTTTCATCAGTTTTCAACTGTTTCATCTCAATGCGGTCTATCCTTTGGAAAATAGAGGCGTTATTCATCAGGAAGTTCCGCATTGCCACAAATGCGTCAATAATACGGATACTTGTATATATGGCGGTATCACTTTTCAATACGGCAGAAAGCATGGCTACTCCCTGTTCGGTAAATGCAAAAGGATTAACGGACGAATGTTTGAGCCCCCTGAACCGGTCGCAATTTGCGACCAGTTCATCTTTCTCCTGATTTGAGAGCTGAAATCTGAAATGTTCTGGAAAACGCTCGACATTCCTTTTCACCTGTTCGTTAAGTCGTTTGGTCTCAATTCCATACAACTCTGCCAAATCCCGGTCTATCATCACTTGCTTGCCTCTCAGAGTAAGGATACGGTTTTCTATTGGCATTGGCAACTGGTCACAGTATGTGACCGGTTTCTTGTCTGATGTATTTTGGCTTGATAATTTGTTTTCTTGTGTTGGGCCCATACGCAAAATTACCTATAATTTTTTATTACTGTCCGCTAAACTTTATAGAGCAGCATAAAAATTAGGGCTGATTCCAT